>DRHN01000158.1 GCA_011049595.1 Spirochaetota bacterium
CACAGGATGGTAAGGGATAGAATAACCAAAATCAAAACGATGGTCACCGCGGAAAAAGTTGATATAAATGTTTTAAAAAATGAAGTTGAAGAATTAGATAAATTTTTCAAGGAAAGGCCGAAACCCTTCAGTTTCTAGATCAAATTGAGGTTATTCGGAAGTCCATAGGAATATCATTATTATTTTTAAAAACGGGTTTTGTTTTTACGGCTGATTGGTGGGATCCAGATCTACCAAGGTATTTTTTTTAGCATTACACGCGCCGCCATTTTGACGATTTGCCTGTAATCCCCTCTCAGGATTTCAACCAGGGTTCGGAACCCGTCGGGGCCCCCAATTTCACCGATAGCCTCAATACAGGAAATAATTAATTTATCGTCAGCGCCGGAGGTGTCCGCGGCTTTTATGGTTCGGGCGAGGTGCTCAATGGATTCATTCCGGCCTAAAATGCCTATTGCGTGTGCAGCTGAGTTTTTCACATGCGGGTCATGATCGTATCTTAAGGCAATGTAGAGACCCGGAAGGGCCCTGGGATCTCCGATCTCCCCCAGGAGCTTAGCGCTTGCAGCACGAACATCACTGAAATCGTTTGTGACCTTACCGTATTCTCTTTTCACGTGTAATGTACCCTGCTGGAGACCGAACACAAGAGCTTCGATAACATTGTCCCCTTTTGACCCAAGTTCAGATAGTCCGGCAACCGCAGCCAGCATGTCTTCTTGAGAACCCTCATACAGGAGCTTAATGTAATCCTGCTCTCGTGTATTATCCTGGTCCAATATATTCTGCCCGCCATTTTCTTGTGACCAGGTAATGCTGAAGCCTAAAATACTGAATAGGATAACCAGGATCATCGGTTTTTTCATATCATGCACCCCGTTTATACTCCCTCTTACACGAGCCCTTAGACCGGCTGAGATTTGATCAAAACTCGGTTTCCAGATTCTAATAATATTATTTGACCATCGGAAAGTCAATAGGTGTACCTTTTTTTACATCCACAACGAGTTCTTTATTCAACAGGTCCTCCAGTTTTTCGACGCCAATGGTTACATTCGGGCGCAGGAACATTAATTTGTCCTCCGTCAGTATCTCTCCGCCTTCCAGGTTTTTAGCGGCGTAGATCCCCCGCCTTGCGTAAGTTCGTTCGTTAAATTCTCTATCAGAGACAACTCTTTCATTTTTTCCAGCTATTTTTTCGTAAATTTTGATTTTTTCAACAAGTTCCTTAAATTCAACCGGGGAGAGTGAATTTTTATGATCAAGGCCTTCCTGGTCTTTATTAAGAGTAAAATGTTTCTCAATGGCCCTTACCCCCTTCCCTACCGCAAATAGAGAAGCATCAATGCCGGGAGAATGATCGGAGAAACCGACCGGCAGGCCGTACCTTTCTGAAAGTGTGCTGATGTAATTAAGGTTAAGACTGGCAAGAGGTGTCGGGTAAAGCATAATACAGTGCATAACACATATGAAAGGCGGATTGTACAGTTTTATTAATTCCACCGCTTTGTCAATTTCACGGATGTAGCTGGCCCCGGTTGATATGAATATCCCTTTACCTTTTGACGCGGCTTTTTTAATGAGAGGGGAGTACGTGATATCGCAGGATGCAATTTTATAAAAAGGGACGAATGCATCGAGTGTATCCACAGCTTCAAGAGAGAAGGGGGTCGAAAAATAATGGATACCGGCTTTTCGGGCAGCGTCTGCGATGATCTTATGCCAGCCGGTCTTAAAAGTGTTATTAATTATTTCCTCCTGCCAGTTGTTTTTGAGCCCAAGGGCTTTTTGGTAGGCTGCAGCACAGATCAAGGTGTCAAGTGTGAAATCCTGGAATTTTATTGCGTCCGCGCCTGATTGGGCGGCGCTTTGAACCAGCGCGGTCGCAGTGTCAAGATCGCCGTTATGATTCGAACCTGCTTCTGCAATTATAAACACATTATCGAACATCGGACACCTCGAATGTTATTGTTTTATTGAATCTCCCAATTTTGAATAGTATACTATATAAATTAGTTTGGAAGAATAAAAAATTGTTGTCCTAATTAACAAAAACCAGACATAAGTTTTGTTAAACGGGTTGGAAAAGATGAGAAGAACAGCTGTGTATCCCGGTAGTTTCGATCCGCCGACAAACGGGCATTGTGATATAATTAAAAGATCGGCAAAACTTTTTGACTGCCTCATTGTTGCAGTCGCAGAAAACCCTGCGAAAAAATCATTTTTCTCTGTTGAAGAAAGAGTTATTATGCTCAGGGAGATTGTTAGTGAATACGGGAATATTGAAGTAGACCATTTTGACGGGCTTCTGGTAGATTACACGGAAAATGCCGGCGCTGTTACTATTATCAGGGGCCTGAGAGCTCTGTCAGATTTCGAATATGAGTTCGAGCTGGCGCTTATGAACAGGCATTTAAACGCAACCGTGGATACCATTTTCATGATGACGGACGAGCATTACTCGTTTATTAGAAGCTCCCTTGTGCGGGAGGTCGCGCGGCTTGGAGGAGACATATCTGATAAAGTACCCCCGGTTGTCGAAAAATATCTTAAAGAAAGGCTTCCCTGAAAGTTTACTTCTAAACATATTCAGTCCTCCTAAAGGCGGATCGTGTTGTCGAATAAATGGAGGTATTTTATTTTCAATCTAAAAATATTTCAATATATTAGTATCTTGATGTGGATATGCCGCATTCCTGATTAAAAATAATAGGGCTGCAAAGCCAAAAGCGGGGTAAAAATAATGGCAGTACCAAAACAGAAAAAATCAAAATCACGGACCAGAATAAGACGGTCACACAACGACAGGGTCGTGCCGGTGACAATTGTCATTTGTCCTTTTTGCGGTGAGTATACAAGACCGCACCATGTTTGCGTAAATTGCGGTCATTATAAAGATAAAGAAATAATCTCTCAAGAGGAAGATTAATAAATGATCGCCGTTGATGTCATGAGTGGAGAAAATCCTCCTGAAGAGATAATAAGGGGGGCGCTGAGGGCAGCAAGTGAATTCAATATCAAAATCGCGTTTGTGGGTGATCAGGATCATATCGAAAATTGCCTTAAAAAATTAAAGATTCAGAGCCACAGGGGATTGAAAATATATCACGCGAGCGAAGTGATAAGGATGCATGAAATTCCTACTGTGGCGTGCAAAAAGAAGAAAGATTCCTCAATAGTAATATGCACAAGGCTTGTAAAAGAGGGAAAAGCATACGGTCTTTTTTCACCGGGTAATACCGGCGCGACTCTTGTCGCTGCTCTTATGAACATAGGAAGGCTGGAAGGGATCATGCGGCCGACCCTGGTTACCTATATCCCCACAATAAAAGGCCCGAGTTTATTGATCGACGCTGGCGCGAATATGGACTGTGCACCGGATTATCTGGCTCAGTTCGCGGTAATGGGAGAGGTGTTCGCAAAGAGGGTACAGAAAAAAAAGAACCCATCCGTCGGTCTTCTCAGTATAGGAGGGGAAAAATCAAAAGGTAATGAGCTGACATTAAAGACGTTCGACCTTTTAAAAGACCTGGATTTTAATTTTATCGGAAATATCGAAGGATATGATATTTTCAACGGTGATATTGATGTAATTGTGTGTGACGGCTTTGTCGGAAACATCGTTTTAAAAGTGACAGAGCGCGTGTTCAAGCTGACTTTTGAATTTGTTTGGCAGGAGATCGGAGATCATCTTCTTCAGAGAATAGGGTTTGCTCTGGCATATCCTGCTGTGAGGAAATTGAGAACTAAAACAGATCCCAGTGAGTATGGTGGAGCATATCTTTTAGGTTTAAATGGAGATATTGTCATCGGTCATGGTTCATCTGACGCAACGACGGCATACAACGGCGTTCAGATGGTTAATCTGATTGTGAAAAACAGGGTAAATGAGCTAATCGTTGAGCGTCTGGAAAAATTCGGTTTTAAGAAAAGGCTGGATTCCCGCCAGAAGTAGTATCATAAACACAGGACTTACTGTACGGCTCTCTTTGTTATTTCATTTGCAAAAATAATAATAAAAATATTCTTAAAAATATTCTTGATGAAAAGAAAATTATTTATCATATTACTCTAACGTATACCAAAGAGGGTCGGCAGGTTAGAAACTTTTACAAAAATATTCAATAATTTTTTTAGAAAGGGCTATATGGCAGCTATTAATGTAATGATAAAAAGCACGGGATCCTATCTCCCGGAGAAAGTGCTTAGCAACAAAGACCTCGAGAATATTGTTGATACAACAGACGAATGGATCACAACAAGGACAGGGATAAAAACCCGGAGATTGGCGGCAGAGGACGAGGCAACTTCTGACCTGGCTTTTGAGGCGGCAAAGGTTGCGCTCCAAAGGGCCGAAATAAGCCCGGAAGAAGTTGACCTGATCATCGTGGGAACAATAAGTCCCGACAATTTTTTTCCAAGCACGGGATGCCTCGTTCAGAACAAACTTGGTGCAAAGAATGCTGTAGCAATGGATATAAATGCTGCATGTTCGGGCTATTTATTCTCACTCGTGATCGCAAGCAGATTACTGGACGGGGGTAATTACAAAAATGCTTTGATAATCGGGGCTGAAAAATTATCGAGTTTTGTGAACTGGGAAGACCGGGCAACATGCGTCCTTTTTGCTGACGGCGCCGGCGCAAGTGTGCTTGTCCCTTCCAACGGTGAGAGCAGGCTTCTGGCATTCGACCTCGGCAGTGACGGGTCCTATGGAAAAGACCTGCTGGTCCCAGCCGGAGGCTCAAGACAGCCCGCGACAATTGAAACTGTGGAACAAAAGCTGCATTCTATAGTAATGAACGGAAACGCAATTTTTAAGATTGCCGTAAATAAAATGAGAGAAACCTTTACTAAATCTATGGAAAAAGCCGGAGTTACTGTTGATGACATATCCCTTGTCATTCCGCACCAGGCAAACCTTAGAATAATTGAATCCTTAAGGAATTTCCTCAAATTACCGAAAGAAAAAGTATTTGTAAATATTGAAAAATATGGAAACACTTCAGCCGCAAGTATAGGGATAGCGCTGGATGAGGCTCACCAGCAGGGTATAATAAAAAGGGGTGATATAATAGGTCTTACTGCGTTCGGCGGAGGATTAACCTGGGGGTCGGCGATCATTAAGTTTTAGTACGCATGAACAACGGAGATGACGAAAAGATGGAAAATATCGGTTTTATTTTTCCCGGGCAGGGGGCGCAAAAACAGGGCATGGGGAAAAGTTTTTACGATGCCTTTGAAACCGTACGTGAGGTGTTCGACACGGCTGATAAGGTTCTATCTGATTGTTCAATGAAATCCCTATGTTTCGAGGCAGATGAGGAGGAGTTGAGAAAAACAGAAAACACTCAACCCTCCCTGTTTACAGTGTCATACGCGATATACCGCGTCCTGTCAGAAAAAGGATATAGCGGCAAAGTATTCGCCGGGCACTCTCTGGGGGAGTATACAGCAATTACCGCATCAGGATACATCGGGTTCGAAGACGGTTTGAGGATAGTGAGGAAAAGAGGGCTTTTGATGAGAGATTGCGACCCCGGTTCTGAGGGTGGAATGGCGGCTGTTATGGGTCTCGATGGTGATGCTATTGAACGCATTTGCAGTGAAACGGGAGATGTTTCTCCGGCAAATTTTAACAGTCCGGGCCAGATCGTAATCTCCGGGAAAAAAGATAAGATCGAACAAGCATGTGAGAAGCTCGAAGCGGCAGGCGCTAAAAGAACGGTTGTCCTGAATGTGGGGGGCCCTTTTCACTCTCCATACATGAAAGAAGCTGCAGGGGAGCTGGAAAAGGAGCTGGGGGCGATCGAATGGAAAACCGGTAATGGCACAATAGTGTCCAATGTAAACGCCCGGATGACAGATGATCCGGATAAAATTAAAAAAAACCTGGTCAACCAGCTTTTTAACCCTGTTTTGTGGAGCCTTTCCTGTCAAAGGCTTGTTGAGCTCGGCTGTCTGAGATTTATAGAGCCAGGTCCTTCGGGAATATTGAAAGGGCTTTTCAGGAGGATTTCAAAAGAGGTAAAAGTATTTTCTGTAGAAGAACCTGGCAATATTGATAAGATAGAGATTACTGATTAAGAACTAGTGGGGGGGGTATGGAATTAAATGGAAAGGTCGCTTTTATAACCGGAGGAGCGCGTGGGATAGGAAAAGAGATCGCAATGTGTTATGCAAAAAACGGGGCGAATCTCGTTATTTGTGATATAGCTGAGGATATACTTGGTGAAACCGTGTCTGAATTGAAAGGGCTTAAAATCGAAGCTGAAGGTTATTTGATGGACGTGCGGGATTTGAAAAAATGTGAAGATGTTGTAAAAAAAGCAATTGACAAATTCGGGCGAATTGATATACTCGTGAACAACGCTGGGGTAACCCGGGACAATCTGCTGATAAGAATGTCTGAAGATGAGTTTGACAGTGTAATTGCAATTAACCTCAAAGGTGTTTTTAACTGTACGAAGATCGTTTCAAGAATCATGATGAGGCAAAAGTCCGGTAGAATAATCAATATGGCATCGATAGTCGGTATCAGAGGTAACGCGGGACAGGTTAATTATTCTGCAAGCAAGGCGGGGATTTTAGGATTGACAAAATCCGTCGCGAGGGAAATTGGTTCAAGAAATATCACCGTAAACGCGATCGCGCCCGGTTATATAAAAACTGAAATGACTGAAGTCCTGCCCGAGGAGGTAAAAGCGCAAATGCTGGCTACCGTACCTTTGAACAGACCGGGAACACCGTCAGATGTTGCCAATGCCGCGCTTTTTCTGGCGTCCGATTATTCTTCATATATTACCGGGCAGGTCATTGTAGTGGATGGCGGCATGGTTATGTAATGTGCAGTATTTGCTGATTACATTAAAATAGAAAAATTTTAAGGGGGTTGTATAGTAATGGACATTTATGAAAAGGTGAAGGAAATTATTGTCGAACGGTTGAGTGTTGATGAAAAAGATGTAATAAATGAAGCGTCTTTTATTGACGATCTGGGCGCGGACTCTCTTGATACGGTGGAGCTCGTAATGGCACTGGAAGAGGAGTTTGGCCTGGAAATTCCGGATGAAGAAGCGGAAAAAATCGCGTCGGTTGGGGACGCGGTCAAGTATATCGAATCTCATAAGTAGGATGTACATTTGGAAACGAAGAAAAAAAATGTTGTTATTACAGGGATGGGGGCTTTGACCTCCATCGGCATTGGTTTGAAATCGTTTTGGAAGAACCTGACTGCCGGCAAATCCGGAATATCCAATATTACACTCTTCGACACAGAGGACATGGCTGTTAAAATAGGGGGTGAGATAAAAAATTTTGACCCCATGGATCATATGGATAAGTCCGAAGCCAGAAGAAACGACAGGTTCACCCAGTTTGTCCTTGCGGCAAGCGAAGAAGCTATTGGGGATTCAGGAATAAATATTGATACGATAGACAGAAGCAGGGCCGGTGTTATAATCGGGTCCGGTATCGGGGGCTTGCAGACGTTGTTAAACCAGCATTCGATATTATTGAACAATGGGCCCAAAAGGGTAAGCCCTTTCCTGATCCCAATGATGATCCCGAACATGGCAAGCGGTGTTGTTTCTATAAGGTATAAACTCACAGGTCCAAATATGTGCATTGTAAGCGCCTGCGCATCAGCCAACCATTCAATCGGCGAGTCATACAGGTACATAGAACGGGGAGAAGCGGATGTTATGCTTTGCGGAGGTGCTGAGGCTCCGATAGTCCGTCTTGGAGTCTCAGGTTTTATAAATATGAAAGCCCTGTCAACAAGGAACGATGAACCGGAAAAAGCATCACGGCCCTTCGATAAAGACAGAGATGGTTTTGTAATCGGGGAAGGCGCGGCGGTGCTTGTACTTGAGAGTGAGGAACACGCTTTAAAAAGAGGAGCCAGAATATATTCACAGATTGTGGGTTACGGGGCCACCGCGGATTCTTTCCATATAGCAGCCCCTGATCCTTCCGGAAACGGGGCACAGAAATGCATGGAAGCCGCATTGGAAGACGCAGGTCTGAGCATAGATGAAATCGATTATATAAATGCTCACGGAACTTCCACACCGGTGGGGGACAAAGCTGAAGTGCGCGCTATTCAAAACCTGTTTAAAGACAGGGCCCAAAAATTGAAAATCAGCTCCTGTAAATCAATGATAGGACATCTGCTGGGCGCAGCCGGGGGCGCTGAAACTATTGCCTGTGTTATGAGTATAGTTGACGGTGTTATCCCACCAACAATAAACCTCGATAATCCGGATTTCGACCTTGATTTTGTGCCGAATAAAAGTGTCAAAGCCGATGTAGGCTCAGTGCTGAATAATTCGTTCGGTTTCGGGGGCCATAACGCCGCTTTAGCTATTACAAAATATAATGACAAGTAATAAAAAGAGCATTAACAGGAAAAGAAAAGAGGAGTTAAACCGATTTCAGAGCAAAATAGGTATTCGGTTTAAAAATCCGGGGCTTCTGGACACTGCATTATCGCATAAATCCTATGTCAACGAGGCGGATAAGGATCTCGAAAATAATGAGAAACTGGAATTTCTCGGTGATGCTTTTCTGGGGCTTGTTATCAGTGATTATTTATTTAACCAGAACCTGTATTTCCTGGAGGGTTCACTTGCACGGATAAAATCCTATGTTGTAAGCGAATCCGCGTTGTACAGGGTGGGACAAAAGATCGAAATTCACCAATATCTTTTGATCGGGAGAGGAGAGGAGAAATCAGGGGGAAGATACAGGAAGGCCCTGATAAGTGACAGTGTCGAAGCTTTTATAGCTGCATATTACCTTGACACCGGGTATAAACAGGCCAGAAAATTGGTGGAAAGGCTGTTTCATGATGAGATTATCAAAGTTGAACAGAACAGACATGAAAAAGATTATAAGTCTATTCTGCAGGAGTTGGTCCAGAAAAGGTTCAAGTCTATACCTCTATACAGCGTTGTGAGCACTGAAGGTCCTGAGCACAAACGTAAATTTTATGTAAAAGTTACTGTTAAGAAAAAGAGCTATGGACCGGGTACCGGTGCCAGCAAGAAACAGGCCGAGCAGCATGCAGCCGGTATCGCTCTGGGAACATTGAAGAAAATGAGGCGATTGAGAGACCCTGCTATTGAAAGTATAGGTGAAGAAAACGTAAATAAAGAAAAGGTCAGCAGGCTTGTTAAAAGCGGTAAAAGGACAAGACATAGCCGTCAGGATGCTTGAGAATGAACTCGAAAGCAACAGACTCCCCGGGGCACTTCTGTTCCATGGCCCTGTTGGCTGCGGTAAGTTTTTTACATCAATAGAATTATCTCGCACACTCAATTGTACTGAATCCGGGCATTTCAACTGTACATGCCCGTCCTGCACTCAAACCAGAAAACTATTGTCCAGAAATGTATTTCTAATAACCAGAGGGGACCTTAGAAACATATTTAACCTGTGGAAACGTTTCGGTGTCAGAAAAGAAAGAATAGATAATTTTATGCATGATGTACGAAGGCTTGTATCGAGTATTTATCACGAGGATAGACCCGGCCGTGACATTTCAGTTCTTGAAGATTTTATACGTTGTCGCGGTGAAAAAATAAATAATTTTCAAGAAGTTATCGATTGTATATACAGGGTCCTTGATTCTCATAAAGGGAAACTGATATCAATTAACAGCATCAGAAATTTACAGAGATTCTTATCGCTAAAGAGCGGAGATGCAGCCTGCAAGGTGGTTATTATAGAGGGCGCCGAACGGATGACCGAAGAAGCAGCAAACAGTTTTTTAAAGATATCAGAGGAAACCCCTCCAAATGCCGTTATTATTATAACGACAGTGGATAAAGACCTGTTGAAGGACACAATAAATTCCAGATTCAGGGCCTACCGGTTTGTCGGGTTAAGTGAAGATGTCTATAAAGGGGTTTTACTGAGTCATTTTGGTCATGAAGAGAACCGTGCTCTTGTTGAAAAGAGATATGACATCGATGTTATTAGAGCATATTTTGAACGAATAAAGGAACAGGGCCTGGATCTTGAAAGTCTTACCGGGATAATCGATGAGATCATTGCAAAAGACCATACTATCAGCTTTCTTGATTGCACTCTCGACACTTTAAGAGAAAAGATACCGGACCTGCACCGGAGTAACATGGGCAGCGTTTATGATTTGGAAGTCAATATAAAAAATGTTTCTTTTATAAAAAGATCTATTATGGTAAACAATGTAAATCAGGAAATTGCACTTACCGATTTTATCCTGAACAATTTTTTTAACCTAATGAAACATTAATGTATTAAAATATTAGTAGGAACAAAATTTCAATTGGTGTGAAACAATGCAATACTCAGGATTTATTCAAAAAGTTTTTCAAAAGTTCAATAAACTGGATATTAATGAAATAAAGAATATCATGGTTGAGCTTTCCACGGAAAAGGAGCTGTACAAGCTGGTTTTTGATTCAATGATCGAAGGTGTGATCGTTACTAATAAAGACAACAAAGTTATTCTTATTAACATGGAAATGGAAGATTTTATATCTGTATCAAAAAAAAGGATCCTTTTTCAGGAAATTGAGAAATGTAATTTTAGTCCTGAAATAAGCGACATTGTTTACCATAATAGATCTTTTTATAAAAGAAACATTTTTTATATTGACTTCCAAATCATAAACGCTGCCCATGTTACTC
>DRHN01000159.1 GCA_011049595.1 Spirochaetota bacterium
CCAAAAAATGTTCAGCCACTATATTTCTAAAAGAATCCTCATCGTCAACAATTAAAATTTTAATTGACATAACTGTCCTCATCTCCCTGCAGGTTTTTAACAGGTATGCTTAAAATAAAAGTTGAACCCTGACCCGGGGTTGAATTTACTTCGATGTTTCCCCCTAATCCATGCATTATTCCATAGCAAATGGAAAGGCCCAGACCGGTACCTTTTCCGGGCTCTTTCGTGGTGTAGAAAGGGTCAAAGATTTTTTGGATCGCCTCCGGTTCTATCCCCTGACCGTTGTCTTTAACCAAAGCGAAAACTGTATTTTTATCCTGCCAGGTCTTAATTGTGATCTCTCCTCCCTCTTCAACAGCGTCAAAAGCGTTTTTTAAAAGATTTAAAAGAACCTGTTCCAGCTGGTCTTTATCAGTAAAGCAGAAAAGTTTCGGAGTCAAAACTTTCCTCAGGTTCAATTTTTGAGTTTTAAATTGAAGTTCAACCAGCTTCAGCACCTTCTCGATCACATCGTTTATATCCAGCTCCCGCACTTTTGCGACTTCTTTTTTCCGTACAAAATCGAGGATGCTGCCGGTGATCCCTTTGGTCCGGTATGCCTGGTACTGTATATTTTCCAGATATGAAAGGATTTTTTCGGATTCATTCTCCGGAAAAAGAGCATCCCTTTTCAGAATTAATGCGAGACGCTCTGCGTATGCAGCCACCGAAGCAATAGGGTTATTGATCTCGTGAGCGACTCCCGCTGCGAATTCACCGAGCGCTGCCATTTTTGATGCATGCTCAAGCTGAATTTCCAATTTCTTGGATTCTGTTTCATCCTGGGTCAATTCCAGAACCTGGATCACATTACCCTTTTCGTCATTAATGGGGGTCGAAGTAATATTATAGTATTTCAGGGCATTCTCTCTCTTTACAACTATCTTGTCTCTTTCGATCTTTCCGGACTCAAAGGTTCTTAAAACAGCACAATCACGGCAGTTGCTGTCCCTTTCCCAGAAAGCCCGGAAACATTTCTTACCCAGTATTTTATCATCCTTTAATGATAATTTTTCTTTGTAATACTCGTTGACCCATACCAGACTAAAATCTTTGTTGATCAATGCCAGGCCGGCGCCTATTCCGCTTACAATGCGGTCTAATTTCTGTTCTTCTTTTTCTATTTCCTCCGTTCTTTCAGCTACTTTCTGTTCAAGGTTTTCCCCCCACTCTTTTAGCTTTTTTCTGGATATTAATAAATTCTCTGCCATTCTATTAAAAGAGTTTCCTAATTTTTCCAGATCGTCCCCTGTATGGATATCTACCTTCTGTGAAAGGTCCCCTTCAGACATTTTTCCCGTAACATTGATGAGTTTTTTAATAGTTCCCTTCAATTTCCGATCTACAAAGACAACAACAATGGCGATGATTATGGCACCGGAAAGGATCAATCGTAATACACGCCAGCCGTGAGCAATTACCGCCTGATTCAACTCCTTAGTAGAAAAAACTATATGTACTGCTCCGATAAAACTGCTGTTTTCTTCCAGGGGCACTGTTACCAGGAAGTTGTGGCCCCTTTCATGGAGAAAACTACCAGGGTGACGATCTAATTCCTCCACTTTAGCTTTATTATTTTCTTTTATCCGAAAAAATTCCTTTTCCATCAAAGGTTTTTCAAATTCAGCGGGTTGACCTTTGCTGCCCAGTATCTCGCCATTTTTATCCTTAACAGTTACATACATAACCCCTTCATCCCGGGTTACATTGGTGAGATGATAATTTATCCATTCAAGATCATTCTTCATCAAATGGATGAGGATAGCATCGGCAACAGTAGTTGCATACATCAGATAAGTTCTTTTTGCGGACCTTTCGACGAGTTTATGTTCACCCTGGATCATAGTAAAAAAGGCAACACTTATGAACAGGGTCTGCACAAAAACTATGATCAGGATTACCCTGCTCCTTAAGCTTAACTTTGAGAGAAAAAATAATGGGGATTTCAATTTTTATCCTTTATTAACAAGCAATTCTTAAAATGCCGTGAGCAGCGGGAATATTTTCGAATATAGATTTTTTTAGGTGTCTATTATGAGCTTAACACACTATGACATATTGTCAAGAAATAATAGCCCTGGTCAATATTCTCTCAAACCGTGTTACCGATTACGAGAATAGAATCTTTCAAATGATTGCTCTATTATCATAA
>DRHN01000160.1 GCA_011049595.1 Spirochaetota bacterium
AAACTAACAGCATGGGTATTTGGTGTCCTCAAAATTAAAGCATTCATGTTATATTTGTGCCGTGAAATTGTCTATTATTGGAGACAAATGGCATTTTCACTGGATATTTAAAATCGAAAGAAGTTTTTGACTTGGCAATAAAGTATCCACTACCATCTAGAAACTGACGTCAAATCGGGTTGGAAATGTCTGATTACAGATCATATTTCTTTATTCTTCTATCAACCGCGCCCCGTTCCAAACCCAAAACATCTGCAGCCGTCACCTTTTTCCACCTGGTCTTTTCAAGGGTCAGTTTTAACATCCTTGTCTCAAACTTTTCTAATAGATTATCAGGTTTTTCACCTTTGTTCAGGCTTTTTTTTCTCATATCAATGATATTAATTATCGCCTCCCGGAAAATGTAATCCCAAACGGAATCTTCATCTGTAAAATCCGGCCTTTCTGACCGTTTATCATCATTCTTATTGGGTTTGACAATAAGAAACAGGTCGTCGGCTGTTATCCGGCTGTTACTCACCACTACCGCCCGTTCAATGACATTTTCAAGCTCTCTAACATTTCCTGGCCAGTCATAATTCATTAACGCTTCACGGGCTTCTTCACTCATATTTTTTTTTACTCCCAGGTCTTTATTGTATTTTTTTAAAAAATGTTCAATTAAAAGAGCGATATCTTCTCCCCTTTCTCGAAGAGAGGGTAAATTAATGGGTAAAACGTTCAGGCGGTAAAATAAATCCTCCCTGAAATTTCCTTTATCTATAGCCTCTTCTAAATTACGGTTTGTGGCGGCAATTATTCTGACATTTGGTTCAATGGTTTTATTCCCGCCTACACGTTCAAACTTCCTCTCCTGCAAGAACCTGAGCAGTTTCACCTGCACGGCAGGCTCTACCTCTCCAATTTCGTCCAGAAAAACTGTTCCCCCATCCGCGATTTCAAACCTGCCTTTTTTCTCCTTTATTGCTCCTGTGAAGGCTCCCTTCTCATGCCCAAAAATCTCGCTCTCAACAAGCCCCGAAGCCAGGGAGCCAATACTTACAACCACAAACGGTTTATTCGCCCTCGGGCTGTTAAAATGAATAGCAGAGGCGACTAATTCCTTACCTGTGCCGCTCTCACCGCGAATCAGGATCGTAGAATTGCTTTTTGAAACCCTGTTTATCATGTCCAGGACTTTGCGCATAGGATTGCTCCTGCCGATTATCCTGTTGAAACCGATCTTTTCACTAATTTTGGATCTCAAAAACTCAACTTCTTTAACAAGATCCTGTCTCTCCAGCACATTTTTGATCACGATTTTTAGTTCTTCTATGCTGATAGGCTTCACGATATAATCAGATGCTCCCAGTTTCATGGCATCCACAACGGTCTTTATATCTTTAACTGCGGTGATCATAACAATCGGGATTTCAGTATTGATGGCTCTTATCCTGCGAAGCACATCAATTCCGTTAAAATCAGGCAATCTAATGTCTAACAATATCAAATCGACACTGCTTTTGTTTATGCAATCGATCGCCTTGCTGCCGTTTTCAGCAGCCACCACATCATATTCTTCCAGAGAAACTTTGAGGAGCCATTGTGTATTCTCTTCGTCATCCACAACCAAAACCTTCCGCTCTTTCAACTTAATACCTCCTCATCTCATCGATTTCCATTCTAAATAAAGATCCAACTCACCCATGAGGGAAAATAGGTAGAAGTTTATCAAAAACTGGATACCTTTGATTTATCCTCAGGAGGCTTGTACACCGGTTGGTAAATATATCAAAAAGGTCGTTCCCTTTCCACCCGGGCTCATCACCTCTATTTTTCCGCTGTGGTCATCGATGACCCTTTTTGAGATAGCCAGCCCCAATCCATTGCCTGTTTTCCTTGTTGTAAAGAATGGATCAAAAACATGGCTAATATCGTTCTCCGAAATACCTCCGCCGTTATCTGTAATTTCAATTTTAACAAGGCTTCCGGATAAAGAAACACCTACCTTCAAAGTTGGTTTTTTATTATCAGTAGATAATTTTGGATTTTCATCTTTTAAAGCTACCATAGACTGGATTGCATTTTCGAATATATTCATTAATGTGCGCTCTATTTGTTCTATATCCAAATATATTTCCGGGACATAATCTTTGTAGTCTTTTATCAGGTCAATTTCATACTTCATTAACCGGCCCTCCATCAGCTCAAGGGTTCTATCAATAACTTTACCGATATCAGCCGGTACAAGATACAGTTTCCTGCTTACCGTCACTTCAAGAAGATTATCAGTAAAGACCACAAGCTTATCAACTTCTTCCAGAGCACGGCTCGCTCCTTCCTCAAGCTGTGCAGGTCTGGACAGCATCTGCGGAAGAAGCTGAATGAAACCTTTTAAAAAATTTAGACGGTGCTTAATCTCATGGGATATGATGGTGAAAGCGGTCCCCAACATGGCCAATTTTTCTTTTCTGCTTATTTCCTCCAGCAGCAATTTTCGCTGGGTTGTATCAGAAAATACTATCAGAGCACCTGTTACCATGAAACCGTTCATTATTCGTATTGAGCTGAGCTCAAAAAACTCCCCGCCGATGTTTATTTCCTTTTTATGGTGTGTGATGCCATTCTTCAAGATGCCGGAAAGAATGTTGCCGAACCGGCCTGCTGCCTCACCTGACAGTTCATTTAAATTCCTGCCGATAATATCTTTTGTTTTAATATCCATATATTTTTCAGCTGTCCTGTTGATAATTGTAACCATTCCCTCCTCATCAACGGCAATAACGCCATCAGTAAGGTTTTTCAGAACCTGCTCATTTCTGTTCTTTATCGCGATGATTACTCTGTTGTTTTCTCTTAATTCTCTGGTTCTGTCGGCTACTTTTTGTTCAAGGGTCCTGCTGTAACTCTCTATTTCATTTCTGGCCTCCCTGAGCAGTTTTGTTTTTAAATCTATGATTTTATCAGCTTTTCGTACGATGAAAAACAATATTAACAGCAAAAGCCCCATGCTGATGATGGATGTGAAAACGATTTTATACTGCAGTTTAAGTATCCGCGTTTTCACATCGGCTAAACTCTGATATATTTCAAAAACTCCGATCACATCTCCGGGAGGTGAGAGATCGTCAATCATTCTTATGGGCACATAAGTTTCCATCGCGCCTGTCTGAGATTTTTCTCCCAGGATATCCGGACCCTCCTCTCTCATTTCCAGCTCTGAAACGGTATTTCCCCGTAACGCCAGATTCAACTTCGCATTTTTATAGTCAATAACACCGATAACTTCAGGATCGGTACTGTATATTATTTTTCTATTAATATCATATATCTTTATCTTTTCTATGTTGAAACTGCTGATGTTCCGTTTGATAGTGCGATCTACCTCTATTTGTTTATTCTCATCGTGCAGGATCACATCCGAACCCAGCGCCAGGAGAGGAAACGTAAGTTCATGGTAGAGCGTACGGTTTAAATGATCAGCTATCGAAATTGCATAATTTTCATTCTCTTCAATCAGATTTACCCTGGCAGCTCGGGAATAAATTATGGTAGCCAGGGTTGTAATAATAAGAAAGACTATAAAACTGGAACCCAAAGAATACCTGATCAGGTTAAACTTGCCGGATTCATTTTTCATTTTCAAACTCTCCATGACTTCTAACGGGATTCCTAAGGTAAAGCAATGTTTTGTGCTGTTCCCGGGAGCACGGATTAAAAATGAGCTTCTTAAAGTAAGTATATAACGGAAATGCTGCCACGGCATGTTTAATTCAAAATCACTTTTTTAAAAACGTACCTCCAACATCAATTGTGTCCGCAGTTTTAAAAGGGTAGGAGAATGGAAACGCGAAACCATCGGTTTGAAGATGACCGTTTCTGTGTGATAAAAGCCATGATAAAAGAGCCGATTTGTTAATGTTCAATCAATATGTTACAGTGTTTCCCGCATGCCCCGGGCCCCGCAGTTAGGAAATTTGAATGCATTGTACGATTATATATAGCTCCAAATATTGGAAGAATTAAACTTCAGGAGGGGTTGATGTAGGGGATGTACAAAAATTACTCAGGTACGCTTCTTATAGAACTACAGTTGATGTATATAGACACCTCTTACCGAACCAATTGAATAAGGCATTGAGAATCTTAGATCGTCTGTCTATAGAATATTCTAAAGAACTTTCAGGATAAAAAATATTTAACCCTTTTCATGCAAAGAGTTAGGATTTTACGATTCTGGGCCCAGTAGGACTCGAACCTACGGCCCGCTGATTATGAGTCAGCTGCTCTAACCAACTGAGCTATGGGCCCGTTTGTCTAAGTATAGTAAATAAACGGCGGATATTCAAGAAAATATGATCATTGAAATCAACTCTCTTCTTCCAGGATGGATGCCAGAGATTCTGACAGATTTGATATCCGCTGTATTGCCTCGTTGTCCGCCATATTGCCTTTAGATTTCGAAAGTTCATCCGCGTAATCGAGCGCGGCAAAAATAACCAGTTTTATGTTGCTGAGATTGGGGAACTTTGATTTCAAATCCTGTATTTTTGTTTTAAGATTATTGACAAGTGTGAGAAAATAGTCTTCAGGAACATCCGATTTGATGGTAAATCGCTCACCCAGTAGTTCGAAATTGATACATTCATCTGGTTCTTGCATGATTTAAACCGCTTTTCATCCTCTCATGTCTGAATAAAAGGGTTATTATCGATCCATCTTTTATTGAAACTTCCGCCTGTATTTTCCCTGATTTTACTTATTTTATCTAATCTGTCATTTTGAAAAAGATTTTCCGGACTATTCTGACTCTCCGCTGTGAATAACAGGTTTTCATTTTTTTCAAGCGCTGTGTCCACTACCAAACTCTCCTCATTCCTGCTTTCCTGCTTTTCCATTGCGTTACCGGAGGCATTTTCATGAACTCCACTTTCCTCAACAGAGGTTTCACTTTGAAGGACATTTTCATCCTGAGCCGGTTTCTCTTCCTGAAAAATATCCTCGTTAACTATGCCCTCCAGCACATCCTCAACATCGTCAGACATTTCATCCGGAGGATTTTCATCACCCGAACCAGCATCCGTCGGGCCCGCATCCTCCGCTTCTACATTCTCCGAGTTTTCATCATAGGGCTGGTCCAATTCATTATCCTCGACAGTTTTTTCCTGCGAATCTACTTTTATTGCTATAGCCGGCAGCTTTTCCTCCGGAGAGTCAGCTGTATTTTCCCCTTCCCCGGGAATATCCTCCTCCTTTTCCTCAAAAGAGTATTCTTCTTTTATGTTTTCTTCTTTCAGATCAACAATCTCATCTTCGATGATAACATCACCTCCCTCCTCATCTGGAACATATGATTTTGATTTCTCTTTTTCCGGAAACGCCTTCAGATCAAATTGACCTTCTGTGTCTATAGTAGCAAAACTTTCAAGCTTTCCCAAAATAGCCTCGATCTTTTCTCTTAAAAATTCCTGGGACCCTTTTAACTCTTCGATCTTGCTGTCCTTTTCTACCAGGACCTTTTCAAATGAACTGATTCTGATATCTAATTTTTCTTTTTCCTGGATAAGTCTTTTTTCTCTGGATTTTAAAGTCTCAATGAAAATGATCGCGTTATTAATTCTTTTCTCCAGTAATTTTAATTGATCTTCCTGCATATCCCCCCCCATGTATAAAAGAAACCGTTATGTAAAAAAGTTTCCTTTGTTATTACGGATATAATAACCCAAAATTTTCTGGAAGAACACAATTATTTGAGAGAAAATGATGCAATAGATGTACAATACCGAGACTACTTCCCAATCGAAACTAATCCCCGTCCCGGTCAATTGTAAAAAATATACTATCGATATACCGGATACCACGCTTTGTGATAACTTCTCTATGATTTTGCTTTGACGACCCCAACGAGTTTTTCGAAGGCGAGGTTGTCATTTGTTGCGATATCACTGAGAAACTTTCTATTTATCAAAACACCGGCCTCATTAAGACCATGGATAAAGACGCTGTAGGACATACCGGATTGACGCGCCCGAGCGTTTATCCTTGCTATCCACAACTTTCTTAAATCCCTCTTTTTCGCTTTTCGGTCCCTGTACGCGTATAAGCCGGCTTTCATCACGGCTTCTCGGGCTGGTCTGTACAATTTACTTCGACCGCCGCTATAACCTTTTGCTAATTTAAGGATTTTCTTTGTTCGTTTATGTTTAACTGTTCCCGAACCAGCCCTTGGCATTTTATCTCTCCACTTTTCTTAAAATTACATTTACACTGTACCCACTGTCCTTTTTAGTTCTTGGTGCCACTGTAGCACCAAGAACTAATTAGGAGTATGGCAACATTCTATTAACTGTCTTTTTTTCACTGCTGGAAACGTATTCCGGTTTTCTGAGGTTCCTTTTTCTTTTTGAGCTTTTTTTTGTTAAAATATGACCTCGGTAAGCTTTTTTCCGTTTTATTTTTCCGTTTTTAGTTACCTTGAATCTTTTTGATGCGCCCTTTTTTGTTTTCAATTTTGGCATTTCTTGCTCCGTTCGTCCTGGTAATATTATTCCCTTGATTTTAATATTGCATTTTAACACATATAAACATTTTCATGCCGGATGGTCAGATCATGCAGAAATATAATATCCCCTTCCTGATGTGAAGGAATTCTTGTTCAACTGAGCCGCCGGGTCACCTGGTTACGATTATTTACCTGCTTTATTTGGAGATACCACCGTAACAATTGTGCGCCCTTCGAATTTCGGGTTAAAATCAGCAGCACCGTACTCACCGATTTCCTGAATGAACTTATTGATGATGTTACGTCCGATGTCCGTATGGGTCATCTCCCGTCCTCTGAATCTAATAGAAATTTTCACTTTGTATCCTTTTTTAAGAAATTCGATAGTTTGCCTCAATTTTGTATTAAAATCATGTTCTTCAATTTTCGGCCTTAATCTGATCTCTTTTGTGAGGACGACTTTCTGCTTCTTTTTGGACTCTTTGGTCTTTTTCGACTGCTCAAACCGGAATTTCCCGAAATCCAGTACTTTACACACAGGGGGTTTGGCATCGGGAGAAACTTCCACCAGGTCAAGCCCATTGCTGTCAGCAATTTCACGGGCTTTTATAATTTCCATAATTCCGAGCTGTGCTCCGTCTGAATCAATCAGTCTTACTTTACTGACTCTGATCTCATCATTAATTCTTGTGCGTTTGTTAATATTTTCACCTCTCTTTAAAATATTTATTACATATAATAATAATTGGACTAAAAAACAAGGATTTTGTTCAGATATAATTACTGTATAAAAATAAACTAAAAAAGAATATATAAAAAATTATTGCTTCTTCTGGCCCACTTCTTCTTCCATTACGTTTAAGAATTCATCCGGTTTTAAAGACCCTGTCACTTTTCCCCCGCCTTTTCTTATAGAGAGGTTTCCCTCCTGAATTTCTTTATCGCCAATGACCACGATATACGGGATTTTTTTAACCTCGGCTTCCCTCATTTTGTAGCCGAGTGTTTCGTTTCGATCATCGATTTGCACCCTGAAACCTGATTCAAAAACCCGATTATATATTTCCCGTGCATTGTCTGCATGACGATCTGTGATAGGCATGATAACCGCCTGAACAGGGGCCAGCCAGACCGGAAACCTTCCCCCGTAATGCTCGATCAAAATACCTATAAAACGCTCAATGCTCCCGAGTATTGTCCTGTGGATAACAACAGGTCTCACTGCCTTACCATCTTTATTGATAAAGGTCAGGTCAAATCTCTCCGGCAAAGACATGTCGAGCTGGATCGTCGCGCACTGGTGGAGCCTGCCCAGGCAATCCTCGAGATGAAAATCTATTTTCGGGCCGTAAAAAGCACCTTCACCGGGGCTGATCTTGTACTCTTTTTTAAATGTCTTTAAAGCGTTTTCCAGACCGTTTGTCGTCATTTCCCACTGTTTATCGGTTCCGATCGAGTTCTTAGGTCTTGTGGACAATTCTAAATGGTAGTCAAATCCAAAGACAGAGTAAATCCGGTCCGTTAATTTGATCACATTGATTATCTCATCTTCTATTTGGGAGGGCTGCATAAAAATATGAGCATCATCCTGTGTAAAACTCCTGGCACGGAACAGACCCTGCAGCACACCCGACTTTTCATGGCGGTGCACGAGACCGATTTCCCCTACTCTGATGGGAAGGTCTCTGTATGAATGGATCTTCTCTTTGTACAGAAGCATTCCGCCCGGGCAGTTCATCGGTTTAATAGCAAAAGGATAACTGTCGATCTGGGTTGTGTACATGTTCTCCCTGTAATTGTCCCAGTGGCCGGACTGCACCCATAGATCTTTTTTTAATAAAATAGGTGTCTGGACTTCAACATAACCCGCTTTTCTGTGCTCTTCTCTCCAGAAGTTAAGCAAAACATTCCGGATGACCATTCCGTTGGGAAGCCAGAATGGAAAACCCGGGCCTTCTTTGTGAAGTGAAAACAGTTCGAGCGATTTACCCAGCTTTCTGTGGTCCCTCTTTTTAGCCTCTTCTATATTTAATAAATATGACCTGAGTGTTTTGGAGTTGAAGAATGAGGTACCGTAGATCCTGGTCAGCATCTGATTTCTCTCATCTCCTCTCCAGTAGGCTCCGGCCAGATTTATCAGTTTATATGCTTTAATAAATCCTGTGGATGGGAGGTGAGGACCTCTGCAAAGATCAATAAATTCGCCATTTTTATAAAATGAGATCTCCTCTTCATCGTCAAGGTCGCGTATCAGTTCAACTTTGTAGGTTTCATTTTGTTCATTAAAAAACTTAATGGCTTCATCTCTTCCCATAACAAATCTTTCAAAAGCCTGGTCCTCATCAATGATCTTTTTCATTTCCTTTTCTATCGTTTCCAGATCCTGTGAAGACACCGGGTCTTGAAAATCAAAATCGTAATAAAAGCCATCCTTTATGGGAGGACCGATGGCAAGCTTTACAGGGGAGAACAACCTGCGTACCGCCTGTGCCATTACATGTGAGGCACTATGCCTCAGGATATCCAGAGCCTTGTCTGAATCAACCATTACAGGTATCACCTCTCCCTCCATAGTAATTGGGGCATGAAGGTCAACCATAATATTATCTATATAGACAGCAACAAGCTGATCTTTGTTTTTTATAGGCAGGACATCTTTGATATCTCGTAAACTTTTCCCCTTCTCGATCTCGATATCAGCATCTTTGTATTTTAATACGCATTTTTCCACTGTTGGGACCTTTGTGTCTTGATCACATTAAAATTCAGCTTGTATAGAGCTTTTCGATGTTGTGTAAAAATAATATAATACTGAAATAACTTTTTTTACCACTCTTTTTTCTTCAGACCGGTAATTTGTTGAAACCATAGCACATGATAGTTAGGGGTTTGGCTGCATTGAGGGAACTGTAATAAATTGTTTACTGTTTTAGAGCGTTTTTTACTGCTGTACCAAGTTTATCAATAGTATAGGGTTTTTTAATGTACTCCCCGGCCCCAAGTGCCTGGGCCTTTAAAACATTATCTGTCTCGGAATATCCGCTTACAATTATAGCTTTCTGTTTCGGACGGATTCCAAGAGCTCTTCTGTATGTTTCAAACCCGTCGATCCCCGGATCCATTATCATATCCAGGATCAACAGATCCACGGCATCATCCTCCAGAAACTCAAGCGCCTCTTCACCTCCCGGAACTGCATGGGTTTCATAGCCCAGCGTTGTCAGGATCTTTGACGCGATTTCTCGTTGCTCGGGCATGTCATCAACAACCAGTATTTTCTCGCCATTTCCCTGATATTCAGCAGTCGATGTTAAGTTCTTCCCACGTTTTTCTTTTTGAGTAATAGGAAAATAAATATTGATGGTTGTGCCTTTTCGAACTTTGCTATGTATGTCAATGTACCCGTTGTGGTCTTTGACAGTATTCCATACCACAGTCATTCCCAGTCCGGTACCGCTTCTGCCCATCTTTTTTTTTGTATGAAAAGGTTCAAATATTTTTTCCAGATCTGATTTGGTCATTCCGATACCGTTGTCCGACACGCTCAGCACACTGTATTGACCTTTTTTAATTTTTCCATACCCTTTCAGGGATCCTGATAATTTTTGCGATTTTGTAAATACCGTAACCTCCCCGCCTCTCGGCAGAGCTTCAGCAGCATTGGAGATCAAGTTCATGAACAGCTTGAATATGTGGACCGAGGAACCGAGTATATTCATCAGGTCCGGGTCAAGATCGCGCTCGAGCCGGACATCGGGGTGGAATGTCGCCAGCTTTTTAAATTCCGGGCCTTTGAAATATTCATTAATAATTTCATTTAAATTAATTACTTCTGTGGCTTGCACCCCCCTTCTCGCCAGTGTCAAAAGGTCATTAACAATCGCTGCCGCTTTCAAACCGGATTTCTGTATTGTTAATACCGGTTCCCGCAGCGGGCTGTTTTCCGGCAGCTGCATCAACAAAAGATCAGGATAACCGACAAGGGCGGTTAAAACATTGTTAAGGTCGTGGGCAACTCCACCCGCGAGTTTTCCGATTGCTTCCATTTTCTCGGCCCGCTGAAGGCTTTCTTTTAGCTGCTTCTTCTCTTCTTCAATTTCTTTACGTCTGGTTATATCACGGGCAATCCCTAACACCAACCCTTTGTTGCCTATTTTGACCGGGTGTGTGCTTATTTCTACGAAAACACTGGTCCCATCCTTGCGGTTTAAAACAAATTCATCCGGACCTGTTGATTTGCCGAGAATATTTAACGCTAAAAGCTTTGCAGCCCTTGGTATTTGGGACGGCTTAAGCAGCTTCAGATTTAGAAAACTCTGGCCAATGAGCTCGTCTCTATTATAACCGGTAAGCTCTTCAGCTGCTTTGTTCCCATCGATAAAGTTCCCTTTGAAATCACTTAAGTAATAGGCATCAGGCGCCAGTTCAAATATCAGTTTGAGCCGTTCTTCTGACAGCTTTAGATCGGTTACGTCCAGACCCTGGACCACCTGCAGATCTGCCGGTTTACCGTCGCTGAAAATATCGTAAACCGAGAACTCGACATACCGCTTTTCCCCGTCTTTTCTTGTGAGGATAAGCAGATCGCGGTTAACATCAATTTCCCTGTGCCTGGATTGCCTGCTGATCTCAATAACTTCATCACGGTATTTTTTATCGGGATAGACGCTTGGCATCCAGGCAGTCAGGTCCGGTACTTCTTTGTGTGAGTATCCTGTAAGATTCTCCATAGCTCTGTTATATTCAACTATACGGCCATCTTTACTCAATAAAAAAGTCGGCAAAGGACTCTGAGAGTAAGTATGCCACACCTGCTGGTATATGGTTTTATCCAACTTTCCCTCTAATTGCTAAATAATTTCACTAATTATATTTTCCGCTCATCCTATATATTATGAACATTAAAAAACATTTTTCAAATTTATTGCATTTTGGCTGAGAACAAACTCAGGTGAGGATAAAATCTCGAAAGTCCCTGACAGTTTCGAAATAGGCGAGACAATTTTTTTCCATGTAATCTCTTATCAGGGGAATATCATGCGACCAGCCGGCGGCTGCTACTGGGACACCGGTTTTCTTCGACATCAGCACCGCGGGCTTTAAATCGTCAACTATTAAAGCTTCTCGCTTGTCGAGATCATATTTTTTCAATATTTCCAGGACAGGCCATGGACTTGGTTTTCTTTTTTTTTCATCATCGTCCCACCCGAAAATAATATCAGGAGCGACTTTGAAATTCCCCGCGTGTGCTCTGTAATGTTTTTCAATAATGTCTTTTTCTGAGTGAGAAGTAACCGCAATAATCCCCCCCCGGTTTTTATAATGATAGAGGGCTTCAATAAAACCGGGAAAAAAATCCGGCACGTGTTTCGTATTATACTCCCTCCAGATTTCATACTCGTCGTCAAGCTCCCGATCGTTCATACCAAGCTCACGGGCAAGATAGTTCATTATCCCTGGGTGAAAGTTCTTTATAAACCACCCGTCAAGATCAATGGGTTTTACATCCGGTCGGAGTATCTTCATGACTGCCAGGTGAGCTGGATAATGTATGACAGCAGTACTGTTGACAGCAGTATCATCGTGATCGAGGATCAGACATTTGTATTTCAAGCCCATAATTCAGAATACCTTAATCATTTTAAAATAAAAGGTCAAGTCCCAAAATAAATTCAGCTAAAAGACATACACATTCAAAAAACCCTGATACCATATTCTTGAAAACACAATAAACCCTCGATGCCCATATTTTTTTCTTGTATAAAAGAATATTTTAGTGCATAGTTCTATCATGAAAATAATATTTTCCGAGAAATGCCTTGAATATAATATGCCCGGCCACCCTGAATCGCCCGAGAGGGTTATGTACAGCCACAAATATCTTAAAGAAAAGGGGTACACATTTGTTGAACCTTCACCCTGCCTGGAAGAGGATGCCCTGTCTGCTCACTCTAATGGTCTTGTTGAAAAAGTCAAAAAAGGTGATTTCTCTGATTTTGATACACCGGCATTACCGGATATTTATGATCACGCGCTTCTTGCCGCGGGAGCGGCAATTGAGGCAATGGAAATAGCTGCAGGAGGAGAATCCGTTTTTTCCCTCATGAGGCCTCCGGGCCACCACGCTACAAAAAATAACCTCGGCGGGTTCTGTTATTTCAATAATATGGCCATTTCTGTAAAAAAAACCCTGCGAACCAGAAACCGGGCCGCAATCATCGATATAGACTGCCATCACGGGAACGGGACGGAAGACATATTTTTATCAGACAGCCGGGTGTTGTTTATTTCTTTACATCAAAGCCCGCTCTACCCCGGCACGGGGCTCACTTCCAGAGAAAATTGTCTAAATTATCCGCTAAAACCGAATACCGATGTGGATTCCTATCTTGGTGTGCTGGAAGAAGCACTGGAAAAAGTGCGGGACCACGAACCCGATATTATAGGAGTCTCCGCGGGGTTTGACACTTACAAAAATGACCCTATTACCAACCTGATGCTTGACTTTGGAGCCTATCACAAGATTGGTGAGCTTTTTAAGGAGCTGAGCAGGCCTTTATTCACCATTCTTGAAGGCGGTTATGATAAAGATATTCCTTTGTGCATAGAAAGCTATTTGGAAGGAATTGACGGATAATTTTTCCTGCTGCAAAATAAAGTGATTCGTATAATTCATTCAATTACATTGATAAGACAATGGATCCCTCCATTGAGTTTATAGGTTCTGCTGGGAACACGTATGACCCTGTACCCCAACAATTGAAAAACAGCTGTGTTTTTATTTTCCAGTTTTTGTTCAAATGATGTTCCGGAAAAAACGGGCATCAGGATAGTTTTTTGATTTGTTCTATGATCAACATAGGGAATAGCGTTTACATAGTGCTGATGGTTGAGCAGATTATTCACCGATGTGTCTATATCGACAACACGATATCCGATCTTTTGGAGTAATGCTCTAAGCTCGACTAAAAAAGCCTCTACTTCTTCAATGTCCCGCTTTTGCTGACGGGTTCCCGGTTTTTTTCCGACAACTTTTGTAACACCTGCCACTTTATCCGGCAGAAGAATCATCGCTTGATCAAGGTGAAACATTAGCGAAGGCTGAACATTTTCCCTCCCGATAACAAAGACTTTTTCAACATTAAGAGCGTTCTTGAGGTTATTAACAATTTTTGCATCGGAAGAAATTCTTTTATCATAAATACCCTTCCAGATAAT
>DRHN01000161.1 GCA_011049595.1 Spirochaetota bacterium
GAACAAACACAGGAGCAGCTTGAGAAGTCTTTGAACCTTGACCGGGTAAAGGTGACCGGCATCAGTAAAGAGGAAGGGGCAAAGACCGAAGAGGTCACCGGGACCGAAGAGGTCACCGGGACCAAAAAGGTGTCAGAGCTTGAGAAGAAGGTGAATGCGAAAAGCGGCGGGAAGGTAAAGACAGAGGAGGTAGTGAGGGTACCGGTAGAGAAGCTTGACGTAATGATGAACCTGGTGGGAGAGCTTGTTGTGCAGAACTCGGGGTTTATATCGACCACAGGGGACTTGAGGGGGCAGTACGGGAGGACCGAGCTGATAATGGGGCTTGAAGAGAAGACTGAAACGCTCGCGAAGATAGCGCGTGACCTGCAGGACGCTGTGATGAAGGTGAGGATGCTTCCGATAGCGAGCGTGTTCAACAGGTTCATCATTACGTCAAGCTTCTCTACCGGTACCCTCACTACCTCCTCGGTCTTTCCCTTCCCGCCGCTTTTCGCATTCACCTTCTTCTCAAGCTCTGACACCTTTTTGGTCCCGGTGACCTCTTCGGTCTTTGCCCCTTCCTCTTTACTGATGCCGGTCACCTTTACCCGGTCAAGGTTCAAAGACTTCTCAAGCTGCTCCTGTGTTTGTTCTGTCCGGATAAACACGTCATATTTAAACTCCGCGCCTTTTGCCAGAAGATCATTGAGCGGAGGCTTTATATCGATCAAATGCCCTGCTTCCTCTATCCTCTGCTGCACAAACAGGGAACGCAAAAACGCCTCCTTACCTTCTACCTCTATCTCTATGCCCACACGGTAAAGTTCGCCATTTCCTTCAGCATCTTTTGTTTCTATGGCAGGTTCCTCTCCCTGGGCAGGGACTTCCTCCCTGCCTGTCTCCCGGGCCTCTTTTTCAGCTTTCTTTTCCTTCACCTGATCGGGTGCCTTCTCCAGCGGCAAACCCTCAAGAGACCGCACTCTCCCCATAAACTCGTCTATTTCCTCTCCAAAAGGCTCATCAAGGGAAAACGCTTCTATCATCCTCAGGCTGATATCATGACCCTCGAAAAATACCTCCATCATCTCTCCGGTGAGCTCCACACCTTCGTCCCTCACGTTCTGCAGCGCCGATTCGAGGTCATGGGCCATCCCCTGCAGCTCTTTGAAACCCACAAAGCCTGATGATCCTTTCAGTGTGTGTATAGCCCTGAACATCGTATCAATCTGTTCGGTGTCCCTGGGGTTTTTTTCAAGAGCCAACAGGCTTTCCTCCCATTCCTGTATCTGGTCCTGCGACTCTTCTAAAAATATTTGTCTGTATTCCTCTTTAACTTCCCATGTACTGCTCATTGTTTCCTCCTTGCTCTTTCATTCCAGCCTGTGCAACCGCATTAGATACTGTGTAAATTTTAATAATCAATCGGATCATTTTAATTTAATATTTTTTAAAAGGGACAAAACTTGTTGTTTATCGATAAGTATTGTAAATCAAATTCTATATTTCCTACACTTCCGTTAACACGTCCCCCATTCCATCGACCTCACTCAATTTATCCTGCTCCTCAAGAGCCACGCTTATTTCAACCGGCCCGTATTGAGTATACAATCCCAAAACAAGGGTGGGTTTTGTTACAAGGCTGACGCTTATATTATCTCCTGTTGCAATAACAGGTGTTGTTATCTGAAGAGACAGATCCTTTTTGGAACTTAGAATCGAGGTGGCATTACCTGTTATCATATTCGCGAGCTCACCAAGGGTATCTAAAAATAATAATTTCCTCTCCTGTGGAGATTTAGTCCCTCCAAGCATCTTGTCTACAAGCTTATCCGCCACTTCGGTCTTCATACTGTACACTACCTGCCCTTTTAAATAACCGTAAACTCCAATAATGATCGATACACCGTAAGACGGTTCCGGTTGTCCTTTATACGACAAATGTCCCCGCCTGACATCGATACCAGCTATCTGTTTCACAACATTCATACCTGCGTCAATAAATGGGTTTACAAACTTGGCATTTATCTTCATTCAGCTTCCTCTCCTTCGCATTACACATCATTACCCTATGCCAGGGCTTTTTCCACTGCTGATATAATTCTTTCAGCCTCAAAAGGTTTAACCACAAAATCTTTTACACCCAGTTTAATCGAATCAACAAGCATTTTTTCCTGCCCGAGCGCGGTTACCATGATGATCCTGGCTTCCGGAAATTTCATCAATATATCTCGCGCTGCTTCAAGCCCATCCTTCTCTTTCATTGTTATATCCATCGTTACCAGATCGGGTTTCAGCTTTTCATACTGAACCAACGCCTCATTTCCATTGGTAGCCTCCCCGGCTATCTCATATCCTTTTGGAACCAGTATATCCTTGACCATGGTCCTGATAAATGTTGCGTCATCTACTATGAGTATCCTTTTACCCATTTTTTTACGTCCTCCCTCGAAAAAATATAGTTATTTTTATTTTTTACACCGTCCAAGGTAAAACCTTGTTCGAATAAAGTTTTTGTAAATCACCCCTCCAATGACTATTTTGTATAATGCAACCGCAGTGCCAAAACTTCCAATATTCAAGACCAGTGCCAAATTATTTTAGCTTTCATCCTTTGCACATTTAACTCATTGTTACTGCAGTATTTATTCTGATAAATAAATTTTTACGACGCCAAAATTAAATACTTATTATGTTTGATCTGCCTGAAACCTATAATGACATATAAAACCAGGCTTAATTTGTGTCATAAAAACTTTACAGTGTACTGGTTTTATGACACTACCTGAAACGATTTGGGCTGATACTGTATTTTTTTATCTTTTCATAGATATTCTGACGCGGTATCAAGCTCAGCCTGGAGGCCTCCGCAATGTTACCGCTCGTGCGCTCAAGCACTTTTTCAATATAATGTTTCTCGAACTGTTTTTTTGCTTCATCAAAGTGTATCAGCCCAGGGTTTGATTCTCTACTATTCTCTATATCAATAATGTGCTCGGGCAGGTCTTTTGGCGTGATCTCATCGCCTTCGGCCATTGCAACAGCGTGTTCAACAACATTTTCAAGCTCACGTACATTCCCATCCCACCTGCAATGTAAAAAAGCGTTCATGACTTTGGGGGATATGCCTGTCACATCTTTTTTAAACTCTTTAGAGTACTTGTTTAAGAAACTGTGGGTCAAAAGAGGAATGTCATCGTACCGTTCTCTGAGAGGCGGTATGCGGATCCTTATTACATTTATTCTGTAGTAAAGGTCTTTTCTAAAATTCTTCTTTAAAACTTCCTGATCAAGGTCCCGATTTGTCGATGTAATTATCCGTACATCCGTTCCCATTTCTTCGGTTCCCCCGATGCGCTGAAACCTTTTTTCCTGGATGACCCTTAAAAGTTTCACTTGCAAAGATTGGTCCATTTCACTGATCTCGTCGAGAAAAATTGTGCCCTTGTTTGCAACTTCAAAATAACCTCTCTTCGTGTAGACTGCACCGGTAAAAGCCCCCCTCTCGTATCCAAACAATTCACTTTCAAGCAGATTAACAGGTATAGCGCCGCAGTTTATGGGCACGAAATTATTGTTTTCTCTGGTGCTGTTTTGATGTATAGCGCGTGCAACGAGCTCCTTCCCGGTCCCGCTTTCTCCTTCGATCAGAACTGTGCTGTTTAACGGCGCGATCTTTCTAATCAATTTGAATATGTTTATCATACACCTGCTTTTACCGACAATATTGTTAATATTATAAGTATCATTCAGCTGCTCTTTAAGAAAAGAGCACTCAGCTTTTAGTTCCCTGTATTCTTTAATTTTGTTTATTGTGATAGCAAGAGCATCAAAAGATTTAAAGGGCTTAAGAAGGTAATCATCTGCCCCCAGTTTCATCGCTTCAACCGCCGTCTCTACTTTGCCATGACCTGTCATCATAAGCACTGAAACGTGATTATCCTCCTGCTTTATCTTCCTGAGCACTTCGAGTCCGTTCATATCCGGCAACCGCAGATCCAGAAGAACCAGGTCATACCCTTTTTCCTTTATTTTTTCAACCGCCCTCAAACCGCTGACTGTTGTTTCAGCTGTATATCCTAAATCATGGAGAAACCGGGATATTACTATCAGGATGTTTTCTTCATCGTCAACCACAAGAATGCGGAATCTTTTATTTTCCAGCTGAAAATCCGGTTCTATTACCTTTTCCACTACTGGTCCCCTAATGTGGACAAGCCACATTCTTTATTAAAAGAATTTTCTTACCAAAAAATCAAGGAAATTGTTATTAAGATACTTATGTTAGATCAATATTCCCCAAACAGTCAGAATTTATGGCTACCGGTCCATTGGATGAATACAATCCTATATATATTATAAATCAAAAAACTCTAAACATTCCAATTATTATTCGATTCCTGTTAATAAATTTCAAATTTTACCATTAATTATTTTAAATGCACGATTCGGTCATTGTTCATATATTTTTCCGGGTACTCCGGCGTGAATATCGTTTGGGCAGGGTCCGGCTTGTGAGTATAATAATAAATGTCATGAAAGGGGGAGTTAAAGATAGATACCCTGACGTTTCAGCTTATCCCTGCGCAGAAACTCCTTGTACATCCTGGCAGTGTTGTAATAGCTGTCGACTTTATGATAGCCGCTTTCCAGGTCAGCCCTGTAGAGTTCCAGCAGGTTTGAAAAATAGGGGGATGTAAACAGGGGCCTCAATATGTTCCGGGGGAGCCTGTCAACAGCATTCAGGATCATATGGTTTTGTACAAGAAAAAATATTTCGTCCATCTCTTCACTATTGTAATAAAACCGATGCAGCACCTTTCTTGCGATGGCTTTGCTTGCCGAAGAATGGTTGGGGAATGCTTTTCCACTCTTATGTTCAATAGCGGTAATAGCTTTACCGGTGTCATGTAGTAAAATTGCCATCATCAAATTTTTATTTGGCTTCTTTACACACTTCAGGCAGCCAAGAGTGTGCCAAAACCCGTTCCCCTCGGGGTGGTGGTCTTTATCCTGATTAACGGTTTTTAACACTGAAACTTCGGGGAGAAGCAGTTCGAGTATATTCCACTCGTCTAAAAAGGATAACGCTTCATATGCCCTTCCCGAGACACAGATATCAAGAAAATCACCGGCAATTACTTCATTGATTTCTTTATAACCAGACAACTTTTCGTTTCTTTTAAAAAGCCTGACAAGAGATTTATCAATTTCAAAACCTGTTTCGCTGAAAACCTTTGCGGTTTTCAGCGCGAAAGTCGGGAGCATTGCTGCTGTTTGTTCGGGATTGTTGACAGTTTTAATTACACCTTTTTTCAACAGAGGATAGGCATCAAGGGGGTCATAAAATATCCCCTCTTCAAGATCATAAAAAAAACTGTTTATGGAAAAAAGGCTGTATTCAGCGGCCCTTTTAAGCGAGTTTTTTTTCCTTTCAATACTAAAAGTCTGGTCTAGTGAATGGTTCTCACCGTTATCCATTGTGAAGAAACGGACAGGGTAGTCCCCCTGATCGTAATAGGCGTGTTCATCACTATTTTTTCGGAAGCTAATATCGGAAAAAAGTTTTGATATTTGAAGAAGGTCCGCATTTGTTAATATATTTATTACACTCGGCTTTCTCTTTAAAAGTAAATCCCTGGCAGTTTCAAAGGCGTAACAGGCCCAGAAGTTGTTTTCAAGTAGAAGCGCACCGCACTGTTCGTGATTAAAGATCATTTCAACAAGCTCTTAATGTTTAAAATGCCGAAAACCGGTGAAAAGCATAGATATTCCCCACCGGTTGCAGGCATCGATCACTTCGTCGTCTTTGATCGAACCCCCGGGTTGTATTATGGCAGTTATACCGTTCTCCGCGGCAAGCTGGATCGCGTCGGGTTTTGGGAAAAATGCGTCAGACGCGAGAAACGAACCTTTCGCTCTATCTTTTGCTTTTGATATCGCAATAGAAACAGCATCAACCCTGCTCATTTGACCCGCACCGACACCGACCACTCTTGTACCCTGCGTGAGAACGATCGCGTTCGATTTTACATTCTTTACTACTTTCCAGCCGAAAAGAAGCGATTCTATTTCGACATCCGACACCTTTTTATCAGTGACAACCTTGAGGTCATTCTTTTCAACTGTCTTCACGTCTCTCTCCTGGATCAAAATACCTCCTGCAACCCGCTTCATGTCATAATCATTGACCGCATCCCTTCGAATTTTACCTGTTTCAAGAAGCCTTATGTTCTTTTTTTCGATGAGTTTGCCCAGCGCCTCCTCTTCATATCCAGGAGCAATGACACATTCCACAAAACCCGCATTTATGATTTCCATGGCAGTCTTTTTATCAACCACCCTGTTGAACCCGATAATACTTCCGAATGCTGAAACAGGGTCACCAGCCCACGCGTTTAGAAATGCTTCCGACAGCTTAGCCGCCGCTGCCGCCCCGCAGGGGTTTGTGTGCTTTATTACCGAACAAGCAGGTTTGTCAAACTCTTTTACAATTTCAAAGGCCGCTTCCAGATCAAGGATATTATTGAACGAGAGTTCCTTTCCGTGGAGCTTTTCAGCATTTGACACACCGTTTACAGTATTTTCAGGGTTTGTATAGAATGCCGCTGACTGGTGAGGGTTTTCACCATACCGCAGCTCCTGATTCTTTCTGAAATAGAAACTGATAGTTTCCGGATATCTTTCTTCTCCTCTTTCAACGATTGCGTTATGAAAATAGCTGGATATTATGCTGTCATAATATGCAGTTCTCTCAAAAACGGTCATGGCCAGTTTTTTTCTTGTAGTAAATGAAATAACGCCGGTTGTCTGTAGTTCTTCTATTATACCGGTGTAGAATAAAGGGTCCGGAACTACACACACAAACCTGTAATTTTTCGCCGATGATCTCAGCATCGAAGGCCCGCCAATGTCTATATTTTCGATCGCGTCCTCAACTGTGACGCCATCCTTTCTTATCATCTTCTCAAAGGGATATAGATTGATAACAACCATGTCAAAAGGGACTATCCCTTTTTCATCCAGCTGCACCATGTGGTTCTCGTTATTCCTTTTCGCGAGGATACCGCCGTGTATCTTTGGATGCAGGCTCTTTACCCTTCCGTCGAGTATTTCGTCAAATCCTGTGTACTCGGATATTTTAATAACCGGAATCCCGACATTTTCCAGCGCTTTCGCAGTCCCGCCTGTTGAAAAAACTCCAGCCCCCATCTCATCCAAACTCTTTGCGAGTTCTACAAGACCTGTTTTATCCGATACACTTATGATCACATTTTTTACTTTTATGTCCATTGCGCTCACACCGTTTGCATAATTAAATAAGATATCTCTAAATAAACAAAAAAAATATAAAAAAATCCAGGGTAAATCTGACCGTTTTTTTCTATACCATGATCTCCTGAAATTGTTATTAAGGTACTAATTCCCTCCGTACTGCCGTACATAATCCCTGGCTGTATCGTCGATATCACCGGCCCCCATAAAAACTATGATCGAATTCTTTTTGACCGATCCGCAGATGGCCACATTGATCCTCTCCGGGTCATGGATATATGTTATGTTGTTTTTTCCTGATTTTTTTACTTCCCGGTAGAGGTCCGTACCCCGCACCGCATTCACAGATCTGTTTGAATCCCTCTGCCTGAATATCTCTGTAAGAATGACCTGTTCAGGCTCACCGAGCACCAGGGCGAAATCCTTGAAAAGTTCTTGTGTTCTGGAATACTGGTGGGGTTGAAATATGAGGCAAATATTTTTTTCAGGGTGCATCTCTTTAAGAGCTTTTATTGCTATACTTATTTCTGTGGGATGGTGCGCGTAATCACTGTATATATGATTCCCACCGACTACCCCGATATGCTCCATTCTTCGCGCGGTACCCTTGTATGAAGCAACACCAGTTTCAACCACGGATTTTTGAACCCCGATATTCAAAGCCATAACTGCCGAAAGTGCCGCGTTGATACAGTTGTATTCCCCCGGGACCGAAAGTCTGATATCCAGGACCTTTGCACCTTTATCTTCAATTTGAAATGAATAAACACCATGATCCGAGGATGTATTGATGACCCTGTACCGGCTGTCATTCGTAAATCCAACGGTCACAACACCAGAACTTTTCACCGTGCTCAGAACATCCTGAATATTTCTATCATCACCGTTTACTACAGAAAACCCCCTGGGGTCCGTGTTTTTTAAAAATTTCGAGAACGCGCTTTTAATATCATCAATGTCCCTGTAATAATCCAGATGATCGGGTTCGATATTGGTGACGATCCCGAACCATTTTTTTAAATCAAGAAACGACCTGTTATATTCGCAGGCTTCGGATAAAAAATAATCGCCCCTGCCGTACACCGCGTTGGAAGAAAAGTTCTGCATGACACCGCCGCAGACTACCGTCGGGTCTAAACCCGCATTTGCCAATATTGCAGCGGCCATGGCTGTTGTCGTCGTTTTTCCGTGGGTCCCTGAAACGGCTATGCCTCTCTTTTTACTCATCAGCATACCCAGATATTCCGAGTAAAGAAAAACAGGTATGTTTTTTCTGCGGGCTTCAAGGATCTCAGGGTTGTTTTCCGGAACAGCCGCGCTTTTAACCACCATATCGGGCTTGTTTAACTGCTCAGCTTTGTGTCCCAGGTAAAAAATCATGCCCGAATGTTCAAGCACCGAAGTCTGTTCATTTTCCATATCCGCTGAACCTGAAACTATTAATCCGGACTCGACCGCAAGTTTCGCTGCCCCGCTTACACCAATTCCGCTGACACCGACAAAATGAACGCTTTTCATGGACTCACCGTATTCGGAAATAAAGATTACACTAATAACATATATCCCGGAAATTGATTAGTCACGGTGAACCGGTTCAATTTAGTCAAACAAAAACCCCACAGCCGCAAAACTCCGCGAGGTCAATACGTCTGTAAGGGAAGTAAACCCCGCAGGGTCTATCTGCCCTGCAGGGCTTTGTGTCATAAAGATACGATAAATGTTTAGGGTCCGAACGTTATTTAGCGTTTAACCGGAAAACACTTATTACCGCAAAAATTATCTGTCGGGTTAATCCAAGAGATTTCATACATCTCTATGAATTGTTTTAATCTCTCATGTAGCTTTGCAGTTTCTGGCTTCTAGTGGGGTGACGTAACCTGCTGATTGCCTTCTTTTCGATCTGCCTTATTCTTTCTTTTGTAAGGTTGTACTTGTCACCTATTTCTTTCAGTGAGTGAGGTCGTTCTCCATTAAGGCCGAAGCGATACTTTATAACATTTGATTCCTTCTCGGTTAATGTTGATAAAACCGATTCAATTGATTCCTGGAGAGTGCTGTTTACGAGCACTTTCTCCGGATCGGCCCCTTTTGTGTCTTCCATTAGATCCGAGATTGTGTTCGCGTCTTTATCAGATGAAAGAGGTGTTTCAAGAGAGACAAACTCTTTTGAAGCATTGATAAGATCATTGATCCTGCTTTTATCCATGTCAAGAAAATCAGCTATTTCTTCAATATCAGCTTCTCCATCTTTGTTGCTGCCGATTTCCCTCTTAACTTTTTCAATTTGAAGGAGTTCATTGGCCCTGTTCAGCGGCAGCCGTATCATCCGGGATTTTTCACAAATTGCCTTCAAGATCGACTGCTTGATCCACCAGACCGCGTAGGAAATGAAATGATAGCCTTTTTCAACATCAAATTTGTCTACTGCTGTTATTAATCCAAGGTTCCCCTCACTGATCAGATCACTGAGAGTCAATCCCTGATTTTGATATTTCTTGGCTACATTTACAACAAATCTCAGATTTGCTTTAATCAGTTTTTCCTTCGCGTACTTGGTGCCGAGGGCGGCTTTACGGGCGAGATCTACTTCCTCATTCCTGGTTAATAAAGGTATTTTGTTTATTTCCCTCAGATAGACCGAAAGAGAGCTTACGTCAAGACCTGCTCCGAGATCGGAATATTTTTTATCAATTGACAATGAGGACCTCCTAAAATTTTATTTGAATTCTGCTAAAATGATGCAATTTTTGTACCATAAATATATTTATACAACGTTGTAAATGATTGATATTTAAAAACTTATATGGCAGAATTTTCGGAAAATATAAATAACAACTTAATGTATCATTATGACACATATATTGTATTTTTAAAAAAAAATGTGTAATTATAACACGTTTTTATGAAGTTCCGTACTCCGCTAACTTTCTATGAAGAGTTTTTCGTCCTATTTTAAGGATTTCTGAAGCTTTTGTTTTATTTCCACCGGTATTTTCGAGAGTGAACAGGATCACCCTTTTCTCTGCTTCGCCAAGGTCCATTCCTGCCGGCAGTTTTAAATGAGATCTTTCATCCCTTGATAGAACATGAGGCGGTAGGGCCTGTTCGTTAATTATCTTTGATTTGGTAAGCACAACAATACTTTCGATCACATTCCTCAACTCCCTGACATTTCCGGGCCATTTATGTGACATAAGCGCTTTTATGGCGTTATTTGTTATACCTTCGATCTGCTTGCCATTTTCCCTGGAAAATTCTTCGATAAATTTATGCACCATAAGAGGTATATCGTCTTTTCTTTCCCGAAGGGGGGGTATATTTATGGACACGACATCCAGCCGGTAATAAAGATCTTCCCTAAAATTCCCTTTTTCGATCTCCCCTTTCAGATCCTTATTTGTTGCTGTAATGATCCTGACATCAACCTTCAGGGACTGTTCTCCACCGACACGCTCAAACTCTCTTTCCTGCAGGACCCTCAACAGCTTAACCTGGGTCTGCATACTTGTCTCGCCGATTTCATCAAGAAATATACTGCCGAGGTTTGCAAGCTCAAACCTCCCTCTCTTTCTGTTTATGGCCCCTGTAAATGCCCCTTTTTCGTGCCCGAAAAGTTCACTTTCCAGGAGAGATTCCGGAAGCGCGGCACAGTGTACTTTTACATAGGGTTTATCCCTTCTGGGGCTGTTGTGATGGATCGCGTCCGCTATCATTTCCTTTCCGGTCCCGCTTTCCCCGTATATAAGCACATTCGCCCTTGAAGGGGCCACCAGTTCGATTGTTTCATACACTTTCATCATCGAGGGGCTGTTCCCGATAATGTTCTCAAAGGAATATTTTTTCTTCAACTGGTTCAATAGCTCGCGGTTTTGACGTTTCAACGAAGAGTTCTCAAGGGCCCTTTTTACTATAAGCGAAAGTTTATCTATATTTAGCGGTTTAGTAATAAAATCGTAGGCACCGGTCCTCATAGCTTCAACAGCATTCTCTATGGTACCGTGCCCGGTTAAAATTATAACCGGCAGGTACGGGTATCTTTCGATAATTTTTTTCATCAACTCTTCGCCGGAAAGACGGGGCATTTTAAGATCAGTTATAACCAGATCAATGTCCCCCTCCTCTATCATTTTAATGGCTTCCCTCCCATCCGATGAAAGCATAACATCGAAGCCGTCAACTGCCAGGGCCTTTTGAAGACCCTCTCTTATGTGTTTTTCATCATCAACTATTAACAACTTGCCCTTCATCGTTCTCCTCAAATGTTAATAACTTCTTATTTTTTTCAAGAACCGGGAGTTTTACACGGACCACCGTTCCCTCATCCACTTTACTGTTGATCGTTAGATCACCTCCGAGCTCCTTTAAGATCTTGTAAACAATAACGAGCCCGAGCCCGGTCCCCGATTTTCTTGTGGTGAAATAAGGCTCAAATATTTTGCTCATGATATTTTCAGGTATTCCTTCACCGTTATCTATTATATATACTGCAACATCCCCATCGGCAACCTCTTCCGTTTTAACACGTATTTCTCCCCCGTTTCCGGTTGCCTCGATGGAATTTTTTATCAAATTTAATAACGCCTGTTTCAGGTATTTGGGATCGACCACAACACCGGAGATATTTTTATCCAGGTCAAGCCTAATGTCAATTTCCGCTTCAATAAGCTCATATTTGAGAAAATCGATCATCTCCTTTACAATATCATTGATATTCTCGGTACTGAAATTCAAACTCATCGGCCGAACCGCGAAAAGAAAGTCCTGCACTATCGAATTGAGCCGGTCAATCTCTTCTTTTACTATTGTCAAAAAATTTTTAACATTTTTGGCTGTTTCCGAATTATTCTGATCGAACTTTTGCACTTCCCTGTTTAAAAGCTGGATATGAATATCGATGGATGTCAGGGGATTTTTTATTTCATGGGCAACCCCTGCTGACAGGTTTGTTAAAGCAGCGAGGCTCTCGGCCTGCCGCAGCTGAAACTCCCTCAGCTTTTTTTCTGTTATGTCTACAAAAATAATAACATGACCGACCGTCTCGTTCTCGGTCAGCAGGGGCTGCCCATGAAATAAAAAATCCCCTGACATCCATCGATATTCATATCCAGCTTTTAAACAGGGAAGTGCAA
>DRHN01000162.1 GCA_011049595.1 Spirochaetota bacterium
CTCCTGATTATTTGTTCCTTTTCTCCTTTTTCAAAACCTGGGATAAGTATATTCTTCTCTGCCTTAAAACTTCAACTTTTTGTCGGAATTGTTTCTGATTTTTCTTTTTTTGTTTGCAAAAAAGTAACAATCATTATATTTTTCATTAGATTTATTAGATTCAAAGTATGGGTAAAGTATGGGTAGCTGTAATCACAAAATATGAGAAAAAACAGGCGATTCTTGTTGATTTCCACTTTTTTTCTCATGAGGATGATTATAACTTTGCCTATCATTCATTTATTACGGCTTTTTTTCCTGGAAGTGTGTCCAATCCTCATATCAGTACATGTTATTTTGTCCCTTTAAATTTAAATGGTAATTTATCAGCTGTTTCCAATGTAACCGCATGACAATCCAATATTGGCATGCTCTCTTTATTAGCCATATCTAATACTCTATCCTCTATCCATGACGCTCCATCCTCCAAAAACACTATTCACTCATTCGATAAGTCTTCGCTCCCCCAAAAGGTTTGTAGGAATCCGTTTCTATGGTCTGTTGAGCAACCGGAATAAGAAGAAAATGTTGATCAAATGCCGATTGATAGGATAATTTATAATCGGGTTTATTGAGGTAGTACCTAAAAACGACCATTTTTTGAGCCGATTATATTTTCCCCACATTATCGTCTCTTACTTTTTCTCAGAATACACTCTTTACTTCATCTTGTCAAGAATGACCAAAGAAAGTAAATAATTTTACCTACCATTTAAAAAAGTACTTGACAGCTTTCAAAAATGTGGTACGTTTTTGTAAGTCGATTCTGCATTTTCCGACCATAAGATAACCTATCAAAAGTTACTTACCAGGTATTGGCTGAGATTTACCCTTGCTGCTTTGCTTGTGGCCGGTATCTTAACTGAGTTGTCCACCGAAAACCCTGAGTGTTTCCAGGAGAGAAGGTTCAAGGCAAAATTACGGTCAAGCAACCCTATGACGACAAGATATTTTATTATTCGTCTTTTGAACACTTCGGCAAGCTGTTAAGGAGGTGGAAACACCTACCGTGTCCTTTATCGGCAAGTTATGAAAACAGCCTTCATCATCTATACCCCATTCTAAAATTATACAGTGATAGTGCGGATTAGATCTAACCAAACCAGGATAAATTAAATGCCGGCGGGTCGACCGCCGGGGGGAACGGGTATAAATTTGGCGTATGCTGCTGCAAAAAAGTATTATGATCCCGGGGGTAACAACTGCGTTGTCCTTGCAACCGACGGTGATTTTAATGTTGGCGCTTCGATTGACGGCTCGCTTGTGCGGCTTATCGAAGATAAAAGAGACGAGGGTATTTACCTTACCGGATTGGGATTCGGTACGGGTAATTACAAAGACAGCAAAATGGAAAAACTTGCGGATAAAGGGAACGGTAATTACGTTTACATAGACACTTTGAGAGAAGCAAAAAAGGTACTGGTCTCTGAGCTCGGGGGGAACCTATTTACCATCGCGAATGACGTTAAAATACAAGTCGAGTTTAATCCTGCCATTGTGGACTCTTACTGTCTGATCGGCTATGAAAACCGCGTACTGCGAAAAGAGGATTTTGTTGATGATGATGATCAAATTCAGGTATAAAGAACCGGGTAATAAAAAAAAAGCAGGCTGATCGAAGAAGCCGTACCTTTTAATCCGGTTTCACTCACTGTGGCATCCGAGAATTTCAAGTTTTCAACCGCTGTCGCAGCTTTTGCTCTTATCCTGAAAGACCCGGAGTATAAAGGCAGCGCGGACTGTGATCTGGTACTGGAGCTTGACGAACAATCGATCGGCATTGACCGAGAAGGCTATAGAAAAGAATTTTCGGGCCTGGTAAAAATGGCTCAATGGCTGGGGGTAAAATAAAATATTATTAGTTACATCAATTCAAAACATACGCTCTAATTACTGACCAAACAACTGCCGCGATCCAGAATATGCAAAATGCCCAAGGGCTCAGTCTGGAAAATGCAAGGCTCCTTATATGGTCTTTATCTTTATCAATTTCCGCATCGGCCCCCGGGATCATATCCCTGTCGATCGCAAGATCAGCGAGCTCTTCGGAGACCTGCATCAAACCGCGCTGCTTTATCAGCCACTTGTTTATTGTTCTGTGGGCGGCATTGATCGGTTCGCGGAGTACCAGGGCCACAAAAACCCCCAGTATGGCGATCAGAAAAACAATTACAAGGACGGCCCGGAAGCCGGCCACCGTTTGTAGGATCGCAAACGGGACAACGAGAAACGACTGACAGGTGACAAGAATAGTAGATCTCATCGCAAGAAGGTTAAACTCATGTTTGACTTCATCCCGGTAGAACCTGAGTTTTTCAAGGTCAGACAATCGATCCATATTTCTCTCCTGTATTAGGTGCCGGTTAATATTTGTAAAGCTCTATCCCGAATTCTTTCTTCACTTCATCGACAAAATCTGTGTACAGCTTCTCGAAGTGCGCTCTGGGTTTGAAGTAGTCCATGTCATAGCACTCGTTCAGTGTTTCTCCCCGGGGTGGGTCAGTCAGCCGGCCTAAATATTTAGGAATTATTTTATCAATGATCTTATTGGCCTCTTTCCTGGTCAATCCAACGCAGGCGTGACCCAGCTGACAGGTGAATTCCATGTCCACAGGGGTGCAGCCGTTTGTTATCCTGGCTTTCCCCGGATGCACATCCTCGATCCCGGAACCGGATGCGATGAGCATCAAAAGACAGGCTAGAGCTTCATCGAAATACATCTTTGTTGCCGCGCCTGCGGCAGCGTACAGCAACGTGTAGTAAGGTACTGTCATGTTGCGGGCTATGGCCTGTGTGCTTACCGAAGTAGCCCAGAGAACATCCGGGTGAGAGGAGCACACAAGGGTCATGTGGATCGGGTATATCAGATGGTAGGTGGCCCTGATAACAAGGATACCGTGAAGGCTGTAAGCGGTGTTTACGACCGCGAGGCCTTCAGGGCCTCCTGCGTACCCGCCGAGCAGCGGGCCGGCTTCCTGGCCGATATTCGCGCCCCATGCTGTTAGATAAGCTGTCTGGTTGAGTGAAGAGTAATTTGTTTTCAGTTCGGCAAACGGCGCTACAAGCCAGCCGTCAGAGGGCCGCGCACCGAACTGCGGTGCTGAAGCTGCGATTGAAGCAACCCCTGAAGCACAGGATGAAACATGGTCGATAATACCAAGCCCGGGTCTGCCTGCCCTCCTGCAGCCTTCTCTACCATACTGCATGGCCCTGATCCCGGCGAAGACTTCAGTGGGCGCCCCGGCAGCTGTCCTCACGTGACCGAGTGTATTTATGATCGGGATGCTGATAGTTTTTGCTTTGCTTATCCTCGCGTAGGACTCGACAAGCCTCAGCGCAAACTCTTCCGACGTGTTTGTACCTGAACCGACATGGCAGTGGGCAAGCTCATTCGAGTCAGGGAGCCTCCCCTTCATTACACACCGGTCGGGGCCTTCACCGAAATAGGCTTCTTTAGGCGCGTCATCCACAGCTTCCAGAATCTCACTTTTTGAGAACTTTATTACCCTTTCGGTGTCTGTTATGTAGGTACCGACTTGCGAGTAGAAATCTACGGCAGCTTCAAAAACACGATCAGCGTAGCGGTCATCCGTGTTCACGACTTCTTCACTTTTACGTTTCAGGTCATATTTTTTAAGCACTTTTCTCAATGAAGGGATAAAAACCTTTATATCAAAATCTTTCTGCGTCATCATGGGGCCTGTGGCCGCACGGTCAATAACATCTATAAAGTTAACCATGTTTATTTACCCCCTTTCCTGTTTGCTATCAATTTCTCGGCAATATCAACAGCCCCGACCGCGGATTCACTCGATCCGTCGGCGCCTATCTGTTCAGCCCATTCTTCATTTACGGGTCCGCCGCCAACCAAAACAATGTACTTGTCTCTTAATCCTTTTTCCTTCAGGTAGTCTATGACGTCTTTCTGGTAGGTCATTGTTGTTGTCATAAGCGCGGACATTGCAATTACATCCGCATTTGCTGCTTCGGCCTTTTCAACAAAGGTTGTCGGTGAAACATTCGCGCCAAGATCTATTACTTCGAAACCATGGGTCTTCATCAGGGTTATTACTATATTCTTTCCGATTTCATGGATGTCTGTTAGAACGGACCCGAACACCACTGTGCCGGTCTTTTCCAATTCCTTGCCTGCTTCGGTCAGCCTGGGTTCTATGATCTTCATGCCTTCCTGAAATGTTTCAGCGGCCATAAGCATCTCGGGTAAAAATACCTCGCCTTCACCGAAAAGCTCGCCTACATGCCTCAAACCCGGCATCATTCCGATCTGAATAATTTCCAAAGGATCAAGATCCTCAGGATCAGCTTCATCGATGACTTCCTTGATCGTTTCAAGAAGTTTGTCTGTATCGCCATCTTCCACTGCTTCAACCATCTTTTTATATGCCTTCTCTTTACCCATGAAAAAACCTCCCATCTAATAAATATATTTTAAAGTTCGAGTCAACATTCAAATAGCATTTTAGCAAACTCCATAGGTTTTGCCAAGTATTTAATCATATAAATTGAAAAAATTTTTTATACTTGCAAATAAAATTCAATGCGGATATATAAACTATTTATATTGACAAATATTTGATAATTAATAACTTTTGAAAAGTAAATATTTCAAGGAGGTCGGATATGACTGAAGCTGAAATTCTAATAAAATTAAAAGAATCAATTTTAACATTCGACGAAACGATCGCTGAAAAAACTGCATAGGAAGCAATAAATATCGGAATGGACCCTCTAATAGCGGTCGAAGACGGTCTTGTGAGCGGCCTTGATGTCATTGGTGAAAAGTATGAAAATGATGAGATATTTCTTCCTGAGCTGATGATGGCTGCTAACACATTTCAGACAGCGATGGGTGTTTTGGAGCCTGAGATAAATGAAAAAGGACAGAAAAGAGCTAAAAAAGGTGTGGTAGTACTCGGGACAGTCAAAGGGGACATACACAAGATCGGCAAAGACATCGTTACACTACTTTTCCGTACCGGCGGATATGAGGTCCATGACCTTGGTGAGGATGTCGACCTTTTTACGTTTGTTGAAATGGCAAAGAAAGTAAACGCGGATGCAATAGGCCTGTCGGCTCTCCTTACATCAACACTTCCAGGCCAGAAAGACGTGATCGATGCGCTGACGCAGGATGGCAAAAGAGAGAAATACATCATAATTGTCGGGGGAGGTGCAACTACACCTGAGTGGGCTGAAAATATTGGTGCAGACCTTTATGCGGAAAACGCGCAGTCTGCAGTAAGAAAGCTTGCCCAAATGATCGAGAATAAAGGCTGAGTTAAAACAGATTGGCCGGGCAGCCTTACTTTCCAGTCCATACATGCCGTTAAAAGGCATATTAAGATGACAGATAATCCTAGGTAATAATAAAGAAATAAAAAGCTGAAAAGAAATGGGAGGCAGGAAATGTTAAGTTTTTTTGAAGTAATAGACAGGGCAGTAAGAGGGCCTCTTATGTCAGACCAGGATTATTATTTAAAGCATTATGTTCCTGAGCTGAACAAAGTCATACAGAAGTACAAGATAAAATTTAATCCCGAAACCCCTCTGCCTTCAGATGACCTACTCGCGGATACGGTATTTGAGGCGGCTGTCGACTTTTTCTCGCGGGTCGGCCTTTATTGCCCGGATACTTCCAGGGTGATGAAATTTACAAAAGACGAAATACTACTGGCAGCAGGTGAGGCTCCATCCTCATCAACCTTTGGTGAAGGTCCTGATAGAAAAGTTATGCGCTCCAGAAAGCCCGATGACCATTCAGAGCCCTGGTATCACTGCGGGGGAGGAATATACACAACATCAGAAG
>DRHN01000163.1 GCA_011049595.1 Spirochaetota bacterium
GAAGGTAAAGATATCTTACCAATTTTTTTGAGTGGTCCGAATAAAACAATCCGAGGGAATAAATGAGTACTATTGATCTTACGCCATTAAGAAAACAGTTTCCGGCGCTGCAAAAGACCATAAACGGCAGAAAGCGGATATTTTTAGACGGCGCAGGAGGGACCCAGGTGCCTCAAAGGGTCATTGATGCAATGTGCGACTATTTTATCGAAATGAATGCTAATTACGGAGGGTATTATAAGACCAGTGCGGCTACCGATGAAATGCTGGCCGGCATCAGGGAGGATGTGGCTGATTTCATAAACGCATCTTCCGGGCAGGAAATAGTACTGGGCCCGAACATGACAACTCTTACTTATAATTTAGCCTGGGCACTGTCAAGAGAGATAAAACCGGGGGATGAAATTGTTGTAACAAGGCTTGATCATGGTGCCAATATCGATGCATGGAAAACTCTTGAAGCCTTCGGGGCTGTTATCAGATATATTGAGGTCCTTTCTGAAGACTGTACGCTCGATTATGACATGGCGGCGCGGGTAATAAATAAAAAAACAAAACTTGTAGCCGCAGGATATGCGTCCAACGCTGTCGGGACTATAAACGATATAAAAAAACTCGCCCGGCTCGCACATGACTCCGGCGCGCTGATGTTTACGGATGCTGTCCATTATACTCCGCATTTCCCGATAGATGTAGAGGACCTTGGAACCGATTTTCTGGTTTTTTCCGCGTATAAGTGCTTCGGCCCGCATGTCGGTTTTTTATGGGGTAAAAAAGAGCACCTGTATAGATTCAACCCCTACAGACCCTGGCCCTCGTATGACAAAGTGCCGCAAAAATACAACCTGGGTACCCCGAATATGGAAGGATTTGCCGGTGCCAGGGCAGCGATCGGCTATATTGAAGGCATAGGTGCTGATTACGGCAGCAAGTTTAAAAATAGTTTTAAAAACTTTAAAAAAAGAATGCTTGATCTCAAGACCGGGATGGCTGCCATAGCCGAGTATGAGCTGGGGTTGTCAAAGCTGCTGATGGAAGGATTGAAAGATATTGAGAGGGTGAAGGTCTACGGGATAACCAATGCCGGGATCTTTGACAAAAGGTGCCCTACGTTCTCATTTACTGTAAAAGATATGACCTCGGAGGATATTTGTAAAAAGATGAGCGCTGAAGATATATATGTGTGGAATGGTGAAGACGGTCTCGGCGCCCTTGAGCTTGTTGAATATCTGGATATCGTGAAAATCGGCGGCCTCTTAAGAGTGAGTATCGAGCACTATAACACGAAGCAGGAAATTGAACGTTTTCTGGAAGTCCTGGGTGAAATATCCATGTAAGAAATCGGGCGCTTGGGGAATGAATTAGTTCTTGGTGCAACCTCTCAAACTTTGTTTGAGCTAAAGCCGGGCAAGCCCGACAACGTCGGGTGTCCTGAAGCAGCCGGTTTAAACCGGAGTTGCACCAATTCATATAAAGATGTGATAAATGCACCACCGGAACCCTGCGGAAAATGGTTAAAGTAATCAGGTAATTCAAGGAGAGAATAATCGAATTCGACATTAAACCGATCGAAACAAAGAAAAGATATGTACTGGTTATTGATACGATCCTGGATTTTATACGGGAGGGTGCCTTTAAAAAGGGTGATAAACTTCCGCCTGAGCGGCTTATGGCGGAAAAGCTTCGGGTAAGCAGACCTTCGGTGAGGGAAGCATACTGTGTCCTCGAAATGGTCGGTATTCTGGAGAGCAAGGTGGGGTCGGGTACATTTGTAAAATCCGGCAATATTGATCAGATCTCGATAAACAAGATCAAAGACATAGCCACAGAGGAGGAAAGCCCTTTTGAGATAATCGAAGTAAGAAAGATCATCGAGCCGGAAATCGTCGCTATGGCGGTTAAAAACGCGGTCCCGGAAGATATTAAAGAAATCGAAAAACTGCTCGACATGATGAAGTCGGAGGTGGAAAGCAGCGGAGGCTACAGCGTGGAGACAGACGCGCGTTTTCATATCAGGGTCGCGCAGGCATCAGGAAACGCCGTGTTTTTTAATATAATGAAGTATATAATGGTTTTACTTCGTGAACGGCTGTGGGATTTTATTATTGACGGGCCCCTGGCGAATTCAGAAGACTTAAAAAAGGACCTTGAGTTTCACGAAAATATCCTTAGATGTATAAAAGAAAATGACCAGAAAAGCGTGAGACCAAACATGCTGAGAAGGTTTAATGAGATCCAGAAAATGATCGAACAATAGACAAATATATTTGTACATGGCGTCCCGCGATCTGGTAATAAACATATCTAATCGAAAATACGGTCCTTCTACAACAAAGGCTGTCCACATCAGGGGGGAATAAATGGATTTAATGCTGAACGGTAAAACCGCGATCATAACAGGCAGTACGGGCATATGCAAAGAAATAGCCCTGACCCTGGCAAAAGAGGGGGCGGATATCGCTATAACATATCTGTATGACAAAGATAAGGACGCGGTAGAGGATTCCATAGCAAAAATAAACAGCATGGGTCGAAAAGCGATCTCTGTCTTCTGTGATGTAATGAACTTAAAAGATATTGAAAACATGGTCGGTGCGGTGTTAAAGGAATACGGGGAAATAGACATACTTGTCAACTGCGCAGGCGTTTGCACATCTGTACTTGCCCAGGACGTTACTGAAGAGCAGTGGGACCTGGACATAGGGGTCGATCTGAAAGGTTTGTTTTTCTGCTGTAAAGAAGTTTTCAACAGAGCAATGAAAGGGCAGAACTGCGGCAGTATAGTAAATATATCATC
>DRHN01000164.1 GCA_011049595.1 Spirochaetota bacterium
GAATTTGTTAAGGAGTTCGGAGCAGTCAATAAAGAAAATGTTCTTAAGAGGGTGCCTTCCGGCTTCGACCCGGCTGACCCTGCGGCAGAGTACCTAAAACTAAAATCATTCATTGTGCGGAAAAGCTTTTCCGATGAAGAGATTTTACACAATAGCTTCGTTCAGAAAACAGCCTCAGCTTTTAGAACACTAAAGATGCTTAATGACTTTCTAAATAAAGCCCTTTGAGCCACAGCAATTATGGAGCCAAAAAGACAACTTAAAAAACCTCCTATGTTTACGTATATTGACCGGGTGGAAGATGAATTATATGCACGGGAAGATACGCTGCACCCGGTGGATGAATCGCCAGTTAGATTTGAAATAATGAAAGAAACTTTGAAACGCGGCGAGGGCGGGCCGACCTTAAATGTGTTACCGATTATGAACCCGAGGTTGTTCGGAATTAGAAAAACACTGCGCAGCTTGAAAGATAACCCTGTTACGCCGAAGAGGCTGGCATGATACCGGTTTGCTCCCAGAAATTAATACATATGCCCCAAAACTGGGTGCCAGCAGCATTGGATACACCCGGGTCCCTTAACGATGGGTATTTCAGAATAAAGCGGTTGTTTATGAAAACGCCATCATACTCTCCATGGAAATGGATAAAGTCAGGATCGATACTGCTCCTAGTATTGCATGTCAAAAGTCAGTTCTGGGCCCACTCCTCTTCCAGCTGTATGGTTTTTTCTAAAGTTTTCGTAAAAGGGGTCCATATCTCGAGTATCGCATTTGGATTTCTCCCCTTCTCCTTCAGATAATCTATAACCCATTCAACTTCGAGACGACCCTCTCCGGCAGGCCTTCCTAAAATAGAAAACCCCAGCTCATGCTCGAAGCGGACCACTTCAAAATCCTTAATATGAAGGTTAAGTGTGTAGGGTGCAAGGGTTATTACTACCAGGTCAGGAGGTTCGAGTGCGGCGAAGGAGTTAACTGTATCAAGACATACACCAACAATCGGGTTCCCGATACTGTCAAGAAACGCTGCCGGATCACTCCTATTACTTTGCCGATTGCTTCGGCGCTTTCCCCCAGCGCGATCATTGATTCGGTTGTGGTTTGGGCCTTTGTTACAGCGTCGTGAGCCACATTGTCCGCGTTCCTTGTATTTGACGTAATACTGTTGACAGAATCGGACAGATCTTTTATCGCGTTTTCAATTGATATAAAATTTGTTGACAGCTGCTCGGCGGTAGACGCCACAGCAGATGTGTTGGTACTCATTTCTTCTGCAGAGTTTGCCGCGCTGTTTATGCCCGTCGAAATTTCCTCGGCGGCTGTAACGACCGCGGATATATTAACCGCTATCTCTTCCGATGTGTTTACCACCGAATGAACGTTCTCGTTAAGGATATCAACGATCTTAGAAGCGTTTTCCGTTTCTTTTTTACTTTCACTGAAATTTCCTGCCAGTTTCAGGGAAATTTTCATCTGGTTTATATCTTCCGTAGATATTTCAGTGAAGCCATCATGGGTATAAAGTTGGTAATCACAACCAGAGTGATCACGGATTTTGATTTTTTTTCTTTCGTTTCACCCGGCTTCTGCATTTCAAAACTCCTGTATGATCAAGTTACAGAACGTTTTAATTGTTATCAGATCTTTTTGTGTCGTAAAAAAGCAGTTTATTTGGGTCTATTATGATCAGCAGGTTCTCTTTTAATTTAACGATACCGTTAATAAATTGGGAGTCTGCTTTTTCAATATTCCGGGTAGGATTTTCTATCTTGTCGGTCGAAACTGAAATCACGTCACCGATCATATCTGTAAGGAACCCGACAGGTTTGTCCCCGAATCCACCCAGATCGATTTCAGAGTAAACGTTTTTTATACGAAAAAGGTCCTGTTTGGTTTTTAGGATTATTATATGCGAAGAGTCAAATACGGGTCTTTGGGCATATCCGAAAATGACCATAATATCAATGACAAGGGCGACCTGTCCCCGTATATTTACGACACCCCTTATATGAGGATCGCTTAAAGGAACGTCCATTATTTTAACATTGGGGTTTACTTCGTCTACAAACCGGATGTCAAGCCCGTATAGTTTTTCATCAAGGTAAAAGGTCACGTACTGCATCAATCTTGCCAAAACTTTTACTCCTGTTTACTATCGCCTTTATCGATGCAAGAGATCTTTTTTAAGGAATCCATCATACTCTCTTTGTTGTGCTTGGAAATCAATTCATCAAATCCGGCTTCTTTGGCCATCTGTACACCCTGTTCTTCATCATAAACCGCCGAGAGGGCTACCAACGGGATCGCCCTGTATTCTTCCTTACTCCTGACATATTTCGCGAACTCAAATCCATTCATAACCGGCATTTCAATATCCGATATGATGAAATCAAACTGATCTCTTTGTAGTGCCTGAATACCCTCTCTTCCGTTGTTAGCCGTAACAACTTCAATGCCTGTCCCTGTAAGAAATGACTTGATAAGAGATGAATAAAATTGAGTGTCCTCCAATAGCAGGACTTTTTTAATTGTGCCTCTTGAATTAATATCGGTTATAAACCAGCCCGGTTCGATCATCTCGATCAATTTGAAAACATCCATGATCAGTGTCAGCTTACCGTTTATGACTTCAACCCCTATTATACCGGGCTTCGAAACTGTTGTCGTATCGATTTTACTTTTTATCATTGTCGTGTCCACAATTTGAGAGGCGAGTATCCCTATAGGTTTTTGCGCTTTAATGATGATAGCGTATAACTCATCGTTATAATTTCCCCTTATTGAATCCACACAGTTTTCTAAACGGACCAGCGGGGCAATTTCACCCTGAAGGTGAAGGTACTCCCTGTTCTTGGTGATCATGATATCGCTCATTTTTAACTGTTCAATGTGGGCTATAAGAAAAAGAGGGATGGCGAAAACCTCTTTGCTCCCTATGTTGAAAATAATTACTGATTGCTGGTCTTCAACTCCAGTCCTCTTTACCATTTTTCTTTCTTCAACCTGCGTCACCTTTAACTTTCCCAGCTCCGCCAGGGTCCCTATATCCAGGATCATTGCGATCCGGCCGTCTCCGAGTACGGTAGTTCCAGAAAATATCCTGCACTTTTTCAGCTGATCGTGCAGGGGTTTGACCACGATCTCTTCAGTATCGATAATTGTATCAATAATTAACCCGTACTGCGTGTTGCCCAGGTTAAGAATGAGAATATACAGCATGTTAGCAGGTGAAACACGGAACCCGAATTTATCATCCTGTTTAGAGAGATTTTCAAAATAGTTGACATCCCCCCGGGATTCCCGCCTGTCAATCTCATTTCTACGTCTGTCTGGTTTATCCTGCTTTGTTTTTGGATCAAAGTAGGTTTTATTCAACCCCAGGATATTCGAAAGCCTGATTATCGGGATCAGTTTTCCCCGCAGCGTGAAAACTTCCAGTTCGTTGACCTTTTTAACTTTTTGGTATACCTCTTCACCAAACAGGCTGACTACCTCGACTATGTTGAACTGCGGCACTGCGTAACAGATACGTTCAACAGAAACGATCAGCGCGGGCACAATGGCCAGGGTGAGAGGCAGCCTTATATCAACAGTGGTTCCCTTCCCGATAACAGACTTGACATCAATAATCCCGCCCAGTTTTTTTAAATTCGTCTTCACAACATCCATGCCCACACCACGTCCGGATACATCGGTTACACTGTCCGCAGTGGAAAAACCGGGTTTGAAAATGAGATTGAAAGCCTCATCATTGCTCAGTGAATCCACCACGTTTTGCTCGAGGATCCCCTTCCGGACCGCGGCCGTTTTCAGTTTTTCAGGATCCATTCCTTCCCCGTCGTCCCGGACACTTATGTTTACATGACCGGCCTGATGATAGGCGCTCAGTTCGATGTTGCCGGTTTTCGATTTGCTCTGCTTTTCCCTTTCCCCGGGCAGTTCGATACCGTGGTCAACGGCATTTCTGACCAGATGGGTCAAAGGGTCTACTATTGATTCGATTATATTTTTATCCAGCTCGACTTCTTTTCCCTTGATCTCGAAATTGATGTCCTTACTCAGTTTTTTACTAAGATCACGAACCAATCGGGTGAATTTTGAAAAGACAGTGTCAAGCGGCTGCATCCGGGTCTGCATAACACCTGCCTGGAGCGCCGAGGTAACTACATTGAGTTTTTTTGAGATCACCCGGAGCTGTTCAAGATTGCCCGCTTCCACGGCCTGTACATTTTGATTGCGAACAAGTACAAGTTCACCGGCCAGGTTCATCAATTTATCCAGCAGAGAAAGGGAAACCCTTATTGTGGAACTGGATGATTTCTGTAAAGCCGCCGTGTCAGGTGCCGGGTAGGGTTTACTGTCGGGTTTAGTTTCTACCGGTTTTCCGGTCAGAGTCTTTTTAATGACCTCTTTTGTTGTTATTATTTCTTTTTGTATTTTTTCTGTTGTTACTCTGCTCAAAGATATTTCTTTGCTCTCTCCTTTGGATAAAAAATCTTCGGTTGAGTATTCCGTTTCAGGAGGCTCGGCCTCCACAGCCGGGCGCGGTGAGACCTGTCTTATCGAAATAGGAGATATGTCGAGGCCCGCAATCAGCATATCCTTATCTTCTATGACCGTGGAAAAGTCGAAATTATAAATCAGTTTGTCATCCGGTTTGTTCATCAGGTTTTCAGTCGTAATACGGTTAAATGCTGCGTTTGTTATTTTTCCAAGGATATTGAAATTGTGAAAGAGTTCAGCAGGTCGGCGGTTTTGAAGGTCACATTCTGAAATCAGGTCTATCGTGCAGTTGTATACATAGTTTTCCTCTTTTTTTGTGACTGAATCGCTTTCGGATATGTGTATGGAGGTGACTTCCCCTGACCGGTCAGTGGTAAAATCCTGAGCATTATTATCAGCTCCACTTTCATCTGATACGCCTTTAGGAGAGTCGACAATTGGGCTGGCCATCAACTGTCTTATGGAATCCAGCTCGTCTGATATGTCGATCTCGCTTTCTCTGTCTATATTGTTCAGCAGCAATTTTAATTTATCGATGCCGTTTAAAAGAGACTCTGTTATATTTTCATTGGGTTTGAGTTTGCCGTCCCTGATCTTACCCACTACATTTTCCAGGGTGTGAGACAGTTTGGTAATTTTCGTGAGCTCCAGAAAACCGCTTCCACCCTTTACGGAATGTATGGCCCGGAACAGGTGGTTAATGGTATCCGCACTAAAATTTGCCCCTTTTTTTTCGATCTCCAGTACATCGTCTTCAACATTTGCCAGGTGGTCCCCTGCTTCCTGGATAAACTCTTCTTTTAGATTATTCATTTCTTCCATATTTATTAATACGCATCCTGTTTTTTATTAATCTTTTCCAGTTTTGCAAGCAGTGTTTTTGTATTGTCTCCAGTAACAAATATATCATCCAGTTTGGAAAAGGAAACCAGTTCCTTTACCTCACTGTTCGTCAATATACCTACCTGTACTAAATTTGTATTTTGAAACGCGAGCAGAAGTTTGATAATGCTTGTACTCAATGTATCGGCATTTTTAATATTGAAAATATATGCATCATAATTTTCATTTATTAGCTGGTTTAATAAATTACTGCATTCAAGGATATTATGATTGGAAATTTTCTTTATGAAAGTGATAAAAATAGCCTTTCTATTTCTACTGTTTTTTTTTAAACGGTAATTACAGGTTACTGTGTCTATCATTTCCCGGTCCGGATAATTGAATAGTCCATTTCCTTATTTCTTCTCAATTAGATTATATTACATATGGAAATCCCTTTTCAAATTTATTTAGATTAGATTCTCCGGATATTAATAGTGTCCTTGATTTTCACGGTAATTACCAGATTTATTTTACTCTGTAAAAAATTGAACCTGCGTGTTCGACAATTTCGAAGGCAGTAGTGTACCCGCCTGTTGTCTCTCCTGTGCCCAGGAACATGAAGCCTCCGGGTGAAAGAACTTCAGCAATTTTTTCAAAGAGTTCTTTTTTAAAGTGGTCAGAAAAATAGATGATGACATTACGCAGAAAAATAATGTCAAATCGTTCCAGGGCTGTGAGAGGTCGATATAGATTAAATTGTTTGAAAGTTACCATGTCTATGATTTTTTGGTCAATATACCAGAACCCGTTTTCGTACCTGAAATATTGTTCACATTTTTGATCAGGGAGGCCCCTCCTTATCGCTATTTTGTCGTATTGCCCCTTACCGGCCGTTGCGATAACCGCAGATGAAATGTCAGTAGCAAATATTTTTACCTGATTCCGGCAAATGTCCTCTCCTCCCGAAACCCGGTAATAATCGAGCAAGGTCATCGCGATTGAGTATGGTTCCTGGCCGGTTGAGCATGCTGCCGACCAGATGTTAATCGCACTTCTCTTCCCTGTTTCCGTTTCTTCTTTATATTTTGGTAAAATATATTCCTGGACTACTTTAAATGGATATTCGTCCCTGAACCATAATGTCTCGTGAGTGGTTATGGCCTCAATGACTTCGTTCCAGAGCTGTTCTGAAGGCGGGAGGTTTTTTATTTTTCGATAAAAATTTTTGAAATTCGCACAGCCTGCCTCTTCCACGATGTGGCTCAGGCGGTTCTCGATTAGATAGGTTTTGTCGTCCCCCAGCAGGATGCCGCTGCGCTCTTCAATGAGGTCTCGGAGCAGCTTGAACTCAGTCTCGCCTACGCGAAGAACCATATTATCCTGTACCTCCCCTGGTCGATACCAGTGCTGTAATTCTTTCTGCCATCATGTCAAGAGGCACTTCTTCATCTGAAAGTTTTGCATCGACAACTGACCTGGGCATACCGTAGACTACACAGGTTTCCTCCGTCTGTGTAAGGCAGTAGCAGCCCTTATTTTTCATCATTTGGATCCCTTTGACCCCGTCCATTCCCATTCCGGTCATGATCACGGCCAGGATGCCGCTGTCATACGCATCTGCCAGAGATCTGTAAAGAACATCAACTGCAGGCCGGCAGCTGTTCACGGGGGGGTCGTTGTTGATGCCAATGTATCGTTTGACCTGGTTTGACCCCGGTTTCTTTTCCCGGTTTACCGTCATGTGTTTACCTCCGGGAGCCAGGTAGATTACATTGGGTTCAAGTTCTATCCCGTCTACACCTTCACGTACGCTATGGTTAGATTTCTTGTTCAGACTGATTGCCATGGATGTTGTGAGCATTTCCGGCATGTGCTGTACGATCAGTATCGGCACACCGAGGCTGTTCGGGAGCCCGGGTACAAGGTCCGCCAGTGCATTGGGCCCGCCTGTGGATACACCGATGGCCACAACGTTAAATTTGAAAGGAATGCAGACGGGTGAAGTGTTTCGGCTTCCCGGGACGGTCTTTGCCGCGTCATGTTGAACGGGTGAGGGTCCAAAGGATATTCCGGTCTCCGGTTGAACAACGAGAGTGCCTATTGGTTTTGATTTTTCCTTTTCAATAGATGGGGATATTATCGTTTTATCGGTATCCGGTGATGGTGCAGGTTTTTTTTGAAGACGTTTGACAGTTCGGGTGCTTTTCCGGCCGCGCACGAGGCCCAGCAGGGTCACAAGCTGCAGCCGGAATCCCCGGTACGCTTTTTCTTTGTCCTGAAGCAGCGGTTTGGGAAGATAATCGATCGCCCCTATCTGGAGCGCCTGTATGATTTGGTCAGCTTGACTGGTGTGGTCGTCACTTGTCATTATTACACCAACATCAGGAAAGGACTTTTTAATATTCTTAAGTGTTTCAAGACCGCTCATATCCGGCATTTCCAGATCCAGAAAAACCACATCAACCGGCATTTGCCTGAGCTTCGAGAGAGCGACCCGGCCGTTGGGTGCGGCAGCCACTACCTCCGTTCCATTTATGCTGGAAGCAACTTCATATATAAAACGTCTGTAATCTCTATTGTCATCCACAACAAGCGTTTTGAGAGAATCAGTCATAAGATTGGGTCCGGGTCATCAATTGCTTATATTATTATTTGGTTGACCATCTCATTGAGACGTGCTGCCAGTTTTGCAAGTTCACCTGCGGCCTTATCGGTCTCTGCGGCTCCTTTAGCGGTAATACCGGCTGCCGTGTTCAGCCCCGCGACATTTTTAGCGGCCTCAGTAGTGCCTATAGCCGCTTCGGCTACATCTTTCGCTATCAGCCCGGCACTCTGCGCGACCTGCCCGATATTTTTCGAAACTTCACCTTCGGCAGCCACAGCCCTCTGCAGGTTCTTTGAGGTTTCAGTTGTGCTTGCTGCAGCTTCATTTACGTTTTTTGAAACTGAATTTGCCGCGATAGCCGTTTCGCCGACACTTTTCGATATTTCATTTGTCGTGGCAGTCTGTTCCTCCACGGCCGTGGCAATGGTTCCCATAATAGAGTTTATTTCGTTGATCACCTCTACTATACCTTTTATTGCATCGACTGCCGTGACAGTGTTTGTCTGCATACTTTTTACCTTGTCCTGGATGTCCTCGGTTGCTCTGGCCGTTTGCCTGGCAAGCTCCTTTACCTCGTTGGCTACCACGGCAAACCCTTTACCTGCTTCACCGGCCCCGGCTGCTTCTATCGCCGCGTTGAGTGAGAGCAGGTTAGTCTGGGCGGCTATTCCCTTTATGAGATCGATAACATTGCCTATCTCCTTGGCTGACAAGCCGAGCAGATTCACTACTTCAGAGGTCTGGTCAGCTTTTTTTGATGCCTGGTCCGTGACATTGGCGCCTCTGCCCGCGCTTTTGGAAACTTCGTTGAGCGTCGCGTACATCTCTTCAATTGCTGTTGCCACAGTACTGACCGAGCTGGACATTTCTTCAGCGGAAACTGCTACCGTATTCATTTTGTTTGAAACATTCTCGGTGGCAGTTTCTATGCCTTTCATATTATCAGATATCTCGTTAGATGATGAGGATACATTGGAAACCTGGGTGCTGACCTGTTCGACCGCGGTCGCCATGCTTTTTATACTCGCGGACGCCTGCTCTGTTGCGGTGGCGGCATTGTTCGACTGATTGCTCACCTCTTCAACCGCAGAAGATAATTGATGGGATGTGGTGATTAGAGAATCAGAAGATTGGGCAACATCGTTGCTGGTGTTTCTGATATTATGGACCACTTTTTCAATGTTTTTTACCAGCCTGCGGAACATCAGGATTGACAGGAGGATCACAACCAACAGGCCGATTGCACCTATAATGATGCTTGTATTACGGGAGTTTGTACTATCAGAGTGGGCTTTCATGGTGTTTGCCTGTACCATTGCCCCCCCGATTATTTTATTTGTTTTGCTGTGACATTGAGTACAGCCGGGCTCATTAAGGATGGGGCGGATGAGCCCCATGTAAGGAACTCCGTCGATAATTGTTTTAAAAGATTCTGACGGTGTCTCCCCTGTCCGGATCATTTCAGAAACAGCGTTTATGAAGGTTTTATCAGGGACAACATCGTCAAGCTGCTGTCCTAGCAGCTCGGTGTCGGACGAGAATACAATTCTCCGGTTGAAATCAAAAACATAGATGTCCAGGTTGGAAATATTCCTGCCGAGCTGTTCAAACTGTTCTTGAACAACCATATTGTCACCTATCGAAAGAGCTTTTTTCATGCTGCCTACTATGACTTCCGTCACAATCTTACCCTGGTGATGCATCATGTCGTCCATCATTACCGTATGCTTTCTGATGCTGAGAAATACCATGGCCGCAATAATAACAACGATAATTAAGGACATGATTGTAATGACTCTTACCCAGGGATGATCTTTATAATACGAGACGATTCCCATCATCTACCTCCTCTTAATGTACTCCGCCATAAATCATAGGTTTGTACCTGAATGTCGTTACCCGGTCGTCATTGTGGCATTTCTCACAGAACTCGCGGCTCAGTCTTCCCCTTATGTATTCAGGGTCCCCTGTTTCAGCGTGAAAGCTCCCCGGTCCGTGGCAGGTTTCACAGCCGATATTTGCAAGATCAGGGGTTTCTATCTATAGAAATGAAACCGCCCGGTTCTCCGTATCCGGTTGTGTGGCATTCGAAACATGTCTGAAACTCTTCTTCCGGTAGATTTTTTTTCATGAGCAGAATATTTTCGAACGACTTGACCATTTTGGAATAAGTTACAAAGTCATCATATTCATCCGGATGGTAATACTGACAGATTTCAAGGCCCACATACTCGGCGCCATCTTCAGCCATGGCACGACCGGTCAGCCATGCAAATGAAATACTCACTGCTGCCCAAACAACAAAAATTATTACGATTACTCTGGGCATAAAATTACCTTCCTGGATTTAGATTTAAACACAAATGTCAAAATAATCAGCCTGTCGTGCTGCGCCGGGCTTGTCCGGCTTAAATCATGTTTTCAATTAATTTTAATGTCATTTAATTATGCAAATATATGAAATAGTCAATTTAGAGTAACATCTGTATAAAATTGTTATCGAAAATATTACAAAATACAAATTTATTTTTGATGATGTTTTTATCGCAAGTATGCATCAAAATTGGCAAATTTCTTAAACAAATCAACAATATTAGTTATTGGCCTGTTTGTTTGATCATGCTAATAATTTTATTTGCATTGAAAATTGTTTTTATCTTATAATTGTATTGTGTACATGACTAATTTTTTAATGTATACAAAAAAATAGATGGAACCTTCAATGAGTTCAAAAAATAGAACAAAATACAAAAAAACGCTTGGAATAAAAATTGCTTTATGGGCAAGCCTGGTTCTTATGGTCATATTTTTCACCATAACGGGTACAAATTTTATTTTTCAGAAATCACTGATGAAAAAAAAAGAAATGGAAGCTGCCCGAATTATCAGCAGTACAATTAAGGAATCTATCCGTTTTCCAATGTTAATGGGGGACCAGGATGTGATCCAGAGGCAGTTTGATCGGATCAAAGAAAATAATCCTGAAATGGTGATTCATATCCTCAATAACAGCGGTGAGATAAGGTTCAGCACGGAAACCGGGCTTGTAGGCCAGCAGTCGGAAGCGAGGGTTTTACACCAAGCCCTTGAGGGGGAGGAAATATACGGAATAGAGTTTAGAAAAAAGTCCGGGTTCAATGTTTACAGCGAGCTGAATCCGATTAGTAATGAGGAGGAATGTACATACTGTCATGATCCTGATGCCAGCTTACGGGGTGTTTTACGCTTCGCGAAAGATTACAGACCGACAGAAAAGGCTATACCAATGGTGCGAAAGCGCAATATTATTATTTCTTTATCAGGGCTTGCTGCTGCCGTTATCTTGATCATTTTGGTATCCAGGCGGATGCTTAAACCCCTCGGTGCAGTTGTTTACGTGACAAAAGAAATAGCAAAAGGCGATCTGACAAAAAGCTATTGAATTGATAGGAGTTTTTATAATTGAGATTCGCCAATTGATAGGAGTTTTTATAATTCGAGATTCGCCAACATTTGAAACAAAACAGTGAAAAGCCCCCGATTTGTACATGAAATAATAACGAATGCTTTTCCCACCGAAAAACGACAGCCTTATTGTAAATATATTACCCGTAATAAAACATTCTGTCAAGAATAAAGAAAATGTGAAGTTTCCAGGGCATTTCTGAAAATATGGACGGGCATACCTCACCCTTGGATATTTCTTCTTTCATTGATGTGTAAGAAAATGAGGATCAGGAAACTTTTGTGACTACCTTATCGAAGGGTGGTGCATTGTTTCTTTTGAGGCATTCAAGTATTTTGTTTACTTCGAGTGAGTGTTTACACTCACCAGGGTCAGTGCTTATTGCAATTGCTCTCATTTCATGGCCGCATTTTGGACATACCAGTGGATCGACCCTCATACACCTTTTGGATAAGCCGTGTTAGCTCTGCCTTGGGGCTCTGCTTGATACTGTTTCTAGATATTCGTCAGGAGACCCCACAAGCTGTACGTCTCCAGAGGTTTCGGGTCTGTAAGTAAATCTTGCAAGGTTTCCATCTTTATTCGCCTTCCCTTTCGATCTGCTGGAATACAGCCCATAATACCGGATAAGGTGCTTGTGCTTTGGTGGGATGTGCATTGTAAGTTCTGCTATAAAATCTGCTGCCTTGAAAAGTTTTATATTTTATCCTCAGTATGCATTGTATTTTGTCCTGTAGATTACAGTACTATTCTCTTTAACATAAAATATTTTCTTCAGGGAAACCGGATGTACTTGACAGCACCTTCGGCCTCACAATATACTGGCTGATGAGATTTACTCGTGCATTTTGGCTTGAGGCAGGTATCTTAACAGAGTTATCCACTGAAAAACCTGAATGCTTCCAGACTAGGAGCTTCAAGGCAAAACTTCGGTCGAGCAATCCTTTATCAACAAAGTATTTTATCACCCGTTGTCTGAACACCTCGGTGAGCTTTGATGTGTCCTTTATCGGTAAGTAATGGAAACAGCTTTCCTCGTCAATACCTCCTTCCAATATTATACAGCGCCAGTGGGGATTAAATCTCACATAGGGGTCAGATCTCCAAACGACTGGTAGGAAACCACAGCCCCTCCTTTCACAGTCATTTTTGCTGTTTCATTGTAGAAATCGTGTATGATGGAAAAGATGATTCTCGAAACATCTTCAAAGAGGTTTCTGTCATATTTGAAATACGGTCGAAGGAGTTTCGGGAGGGAATACAAATAAATTACTTTACATTATTCTTTTGTTCTAATTTAACAATTCTCTAAATACCTCGACACTCAAACCACTTTCTCTTATGATCTTTCTCAAAGTACCTTTGGCAATTTCCTTGATTTGGCACTGTAAGTCTTCGATGAGGAGGGTTTATATTCCGCAAAATCATATGACTACCTGATTGACGGTCTATTTTATATCCAATTTTTTTAAGAATCCTACATAATTCCTTTCCAGATAAAACGGGCAGCTTGCTCAAACAACTACCTCTATCACTTCTTCAGTTATTGAGGGAGGAATTGGTTCATCATGGGCCTTTAAACTTTCTATATATCCTAATCGCATCTTCAATATTCTTTATTGCCTCTTCTCTCGTTTTACCTTGTGATATACACCCGGGTAATGAAGGGCACTCGACTATAAATACGTCATCTTCATCTTGCTCTATGATAACTCTACATCTCATTTTACAACCTTCAGAGCATTATCCAAGACGCTTTTTTCAATCAGTCTTTATTCTAATATACTTAAAAGTACCGCAATGTAAATATTGAAAAAAGGTGCCATAAATCTTAGAAATAATTAACCATATACACAAGGCACAAGATCTCAGTTTATAATTAACTTTGAAATTAAATACCTCATGAGCGATACTTTGTTGGAATAAGAAGAAAAATACTCGTAGTGATAATCTCCAATCTGCCCTACAAATGGTTTAATTTTCATTGATATTCCGTACTATGAGTACGCAAAATAAATACAATTCAAACCGGCTTTTAACCAATTGGCCGGATGGCATAGTCTATACCCTGAACCC
>DRHN01000165.1 GCA_011049595.1 Spirochaetota bacterium
AAAGGGCACCGAAATGCAAAAAACAACCATTGAAATACTGATCAGTTTTTTCATTGTTTTTCTCCTTTGAATACAAAGGTACCATTTAATATGGTTCTGCCAAATACTCTTTTAACTGCAAGCGATATACCAACAATTATAAGCTGCTCAATTTTTGATATATAATGAGTTAGGCCGATTTAAAAGGAATTTGGACATCCGGATCCGTGTAAACTTTTTTTAGGCCCTTTTACGGGATGCAGGCCAATGTTATTAATGGCAAGTAATTAACATCTCTGCAGGAGTTTATGATGGGATAAAAGTTTAGAGGGGTTACCAAATCTTCGGTCGATAGGGTAGTTTAAATAAATTAACGGTTGAAAAGTAGGTCAGGGGGGATTATAGATATATTATACAGTGTAATTTAAATCAATATTTTTTGTTTAACGAAAAAGTGTAGCAGCAGATAAACGCGTTATAAGTGAATATTATAAAGTGTGGCTGTTTCAAAAATATAAAGGTATGTCCCGAAATGTTAATCTACCGTAAAATACTATCCGGGGAAACTGAAATAAATTAATGTATTAAATAGATATAGCATATTGTACAACACATTGAAAGAAAGGAATAAAAAATATGAAAAAGATGCAGAAACTCAGTGATCTGGGTCAGGCTGTGTGGTTTGACAACATCAATAGATCTTTTATCGCAAATGGAGAGCTAAAGTCATTGATCGATGAAGGTTTGCGCGGAGTAACCTCAAACCCGACGATATTTGAGAAATCAATCACCGGAAGCACTGATTATGATCGGGATTTAATAAAGCTGGTCCGTGAAGGAAAATCTGCAGTCGAGATTTATGAAACCCTTGTTCTGGAGGATATTTCCAGTGCGGCTGATATCCTGCTTCCCGTCTACGAAGAAACAGGAGGGTTGGACGGGTACGTCAGTGTCGAGGTGAACCCGGAGCTTGCAGGGGATACCGAAGGGACGATTGCAGAAGCTGACAGATTGTTTAAAAAGCTCGGTCGGCCAAATGTGATGATAAAAGTCCCTGCTACAGAAGCCGGTATTCCGGCGATCCGGACACTCGTAGGAAGGGGCATCAATATCAATGTCACGCTCATTTTTTCGCTTGGCCACTATAATGCGGTTGCAGAGGCCTATATATCAGGGCTGGATGATCTGGAATCATCCGGGGGAAATGTATCAAAAACGGCTTCTGTTGCTTCTTTCTTTATCAGCAGGGTTGATACGGCAGTGGACAGAGCCCTGGAAGGTTTGGGGGAGGAATCCTTGATGGGCAAGATAGCTATTGCCAATGCAAAAGCGGCATATGCCCGTTTTAAGGATATCTTTTCGGGCGAGCGATGGCAGCACCTCGTAGCCAGTGGAGCCAGGGTGCAGCGTGCGCTGTGGGCAAGCACCGGTACCAAGAACCCGAACTATTCTGATACTCTTTATGTAGACAACCTAATCGGGGCTGACACCGTGAACACGGTCCCGCCGGCAACCCTTGACGCCTTTCTGGACCACGGGACAGTTGAGCAGACTATTGATAAGGGGGCGGAGGAAGCTCGAAAACAGCTCGGCACTCTTTCAGATCTTGGCATAAACCTCGGCGAAGTTGCCCGGAAACTCCAGGATGACGGGGTTGACTCGTTCGCTAAATCCTTTGAGGCTCTAATGGAAAGTATACATGAAAAGCGGGAGAGGCTGCTGGGGGACTGACCGGCGTGAAACTGCCACTCTTTCGTCATAAGAACGGAGTTTCTCGATCAATTTTATTTTTGCAGTCAAGAGGTATTGAAATGTTAGAACTAGAAATACGACAAGCCCGAAGAATTTCCCTGCCAGGTAGATAAGGCCGACGGCGGCCATGGGAAAAAAGATATTCCGGCTGACAATTACGGCCGGAAGCCCGACAGCAATTAAAATAACGAGGATCAGAAAATAGAGCGGGACGCGTGACACATCTACTCCTTTCTGAATTTATTTACTGTAAAAATGCAGCTTAATAAAATATAAAAAAAACATTATTTTACAATATTTAAAAAATAATTTTTCCCATATCGGCCTATATCTGCAGGAAAAAATTATCTGTATTGATGAAAATAATTGACATGTTGTAAAACCTGGAATTGATAATCACAACGATTTTTATAAAAGTAAATTATATTTTCAATGATTGTAAAATATTTTAGAAATAAAACTTGACTTAAATAGTAAATATAATATACTAACTATGATTTCCGGTCGATTAAAATCACGTGTAAATCTACATCTTTAGTTGATGTATCGTTATGCACCGTAAATAAGTACCTGTCCGGTACGATGTTATTTGACGGTTATATTGACTTTCAGGTTCGAATTTTGAATTGAGGGTTTGTATTGTGCGTGTAAGAACTGGTGATCCCGAAATGGCTCGGGAAATTAACAGGGCTCTAATTCTACATCTTTTAAGACGTCATGATTCGATTCCTCGCGCTGAAATTGCCCGACATTTAAATCTTAGTAAAGTAACCGTTTCTACAATAGTCAGCGGGCTTTTAAAAAATGGACATGTGGTGGAATTGGGTGAAGGTGCCGCCCTGGAAAAAGGCGGTCGACGTCCAATAATGCTCTCTCTCAATATTTTCAGCAAATATGTAATCGGAATAGATATCGGCACAACCAATACGGTAGCGGCTGTCGGTAATCTCAAGGGTACAGTTTTAAAAAAAATTAGTGTAACAACAACGCGTAATCATAGTGTTGAAAATATCCTTGGACAGGTCTCTCATTTGGTCGATGAAATAATAATTCAATCTGAAGTGGACAAAAAAAGAATAATTGGTGTTGGGCTTTCTGTGGCCGGACAGATTGAAAAGGATTCCGGGCTCATAATATTTTCGCCCCACTTTAACTGGCGTAACGTGTATATTGCAAAACTGGTGGAGGATAAAACCGGGTTCAAAACGATTGCGGATAACTGCACCCGTGCGATGGCTCTGGGGGAAGTATGGTTCGGGAATGGGAAAAATGTTTCGAATCTCCTCTTTATAAATGTTGGTTATGGAATTGGTTCCGCCCTTGTATTAGATGGTAAGATATACAACCACCATAGTGAATTCGGGCACACTTTTATCACGAAAAAGAAGATCCACTGCCCATGTGGTAAGTACGGGTGTATTGAAGTTGTGGCATCAGGGAACGCCATCGAGCGTCAGGCGAATAAACTTATGGATACGGAAAATAACGAATGGATCTCGGTAAAAATGGCGGCTGAACGTGCAGAAAAGGGCGATACTGTTGCGAAAAAAATAATTTATGAAGCAGGCAGGTATCTTGGACGCGGGATCTCGATACTTGCTAATTTTATTACCCCTGAAAAGATCATCATAGGCGGTGGTGTCTCATCGGCCGGCGACCTGCTTTTAAAACCGATTTTAAGTGAGTTTAACAAGAATACGATGGAGGTTGTGAAGGCAAAAACACAGGTCTGCATCTCCTCTCTAGGGATGGAAGCCGGTGTATATGGGGCTATAGCCATGGCGTTGAACGACATGTTTTTTAATTATGGGCTGGTAAATCAACAGTTACTAAGTAATAGATTGGAGCTGTAACGTCCGTAATGTGGACAAACCACATTCTTGATTTTTAATATTTTTTCTTGCAAACTAAAGTTTGTGCCTAAAAAGCAAGAAAATTGGTATTAAGGTACTAAAAAGGAATGTCCACACGAATAGGTTAAAAGAACCGTTAATTAGTAATTTTAATGGATGCGATAAAACTGGTAATATAATTACAGCCAGGAGGTATTAAAATTGAAAAGATCTGTGGTCAATAAAATCATCGAAGATGCAAAGGAATTGCTTCATAAATACAATATAACCCTGCCGCCCTTCGGGTACTGGACCCCGGAGGATTGGAAAGGCAGGAGTGAGGAATGCCGTGAAATAAAGGACTGCATGCTCGGCTGGGACATAACCGATTTCGGATCAAAACAGTTCGACAAAACAGGGCTTTCGATTTTTACTCTGAGGAACGGGCATCAAAAGCTCGTGAAGTACAGTGATAAGACCTATTGCGAGAAGCTGCTTATTGTACAGGAAGGGCAGGTCACACCGATGCATTTTCACTGGTATAAGGTGGAGGACATTATAAACCGGGCCGGAGGTAATCTGGTGATAGAGCTATATAACTCAACCGATGATGAAAAGCTTGCTGATAGTGATGTAGAAGTGTCTCTGGACGGCGTGCGGAAAAAATTGTCTTCAGGAGCACATATCGTGTTGAAAACGGGAGAATCTATTACTCTACCTTCCGGGCTCTATCATACATTCTGGGCTGAAAAGGGGAAAGGGCCTCTTATCGTCGGTGAGGTGTCAAAGGTAAATGATGATACTTCGGATAACTGCTTTCTGGAAAAAGTGGGACGCTTCCCAGAGCTAGAGGAAGACTGCCCGCCTATTCATTATCTGTGCAACGAGTACCCAATATGATTTTTCTTATCTATAATAAAAGTACCAGTGTGTTAGGTGCTCGTATAAAATTCAAACTACGTGAATCATAAACACAGATCGTCTGGCAGGAAACATATGAATCATGTGGGTTTAAAAGGAGGTGATGTAACGGAAAGATTAGTTTGGAACCTAGAAGTTTTAAGAGTGTAAAATTTGTAAACTAAAAATCTTATGAGTAAAGGAGAAGAAAATGAGATTCAAAAAATCAATAGTTTTTATTTCGATTCCGTTGATCGTCTTCGCCATTGCATTCTTTGCACTGGCCGGAAGTGGAAAAAAGGACGAAAAAGTGGAAGTGGAGGAAGCCAAGATAGTGTACAAAGGCTGGCTCAGAAGCTGGGAAGGCGTGGATCTTGTGCTGACATCGCATCAGGGTCCGTCAACGGATGCATACAAGGTACTGGCCAAAGAGTTCGAGGAGATAACCGGTGCAAATGTACAGGTTATCGATGAATCCTGGACCGACCTGTTGGGCAAGCACCTTGCCGCTGCCGCTGCCGGAACTGCCGTCTATGATATTTTGACTTTTCCATACATCTGGTTCGGGCATTATGTCGAGGGCGAAATGGTGGAGGACCTTAACGACTGGTTCGCAAAAACAGAGCTCGTGGATCCCAATTATGGTATGGATGACTGGATCCCCGCGATTCTTGAGACCTATGGCCGTTACAAGACCGGTTTCTTTAAAGACCCGGATGCCCTATGGTCGGTACCATATAAGTTTGATATTTACCTCGCCCAGTACAGAACAGACATGTTTGAGGAAGCCGGCATAGTTGATTCCAGCGGGAAAGCCAAGCCGCCGGAAACATGGGAAGAACTGCTCGCGGATGCAAAGATCCTCGCAAAAAAATTCCCGGATATAAAACCGGTCGTGTTCCCGCTCTCTGTTGACGACCCCATGGTCGCAACCTTTCTACCGGTCCTTGCATCCTACGGTGGTGAAATACCAATGCCGTGGTATGATGAAAACCTTTATCCCAAGTTTCATGGTAAACCCGGAGTTGACGCCATCAATTATTTGAAAAAGCTGATGCCGTATATGCCTCCTGATGTGCTGAACTTCGACTATGATAAGGTAAACACCCAGATGGCACAGGGGCTGGCCGCGTATGCGCTTAACTGGAACGCCTACCTGCCGGTGCTCGTTGATCCTGATAAGTCAAAGATAACGAAAGTAGTTGCCTTTGACCTCAGCCCTGCAGGGCCCAATGGCAGACCTCAGGGCCTCGGAGGCTGGCAGATGAGTATTTCAAAAGACTCAAAGAACAAGGAAGCCGCATTCCAGCTGCTCCAGTTCCTTTCCGGAAAGGATAAGTCAGTTGAACTGGCTCTGGCCGGCGGTTCGGTCGCCCGATACTCGGTGGCAAAAAATCCTGAGGTTATCAAGAAGTATCCATTCTATCCACTCCTCATTGAAGCAATGTCAAATGTTGCAGCCCGTGGTATGGATAGGGGATGGACGGATGTTCAGCGGATTATTGCGATCGGTCTCAACGATATCCTGCTGGGTGCTTCTGCGGAGGAAACGATAAAAGATACTGCAGGAAAGGTGTATGATGCAGGTAAGGCGGTAGGTTATACCCCCGAGAAATCAGGTCCCAGACCATAGTCCCAAACAATAAGGTTTATTATTAGGACTTTTTGCCTGGAGGCAGCTTCTGCCTCCAGGTGTTTTTAATTTGCTTTATATTACTTGTTTGCGTATAATTAGTTCTTTGTGCTGCGATATGTAGCGCCCGGAGTTGTCGGCAGTTAATTACAAGATTAGCAAGTTTAAAAGATGCCGCTCACTCATTATCAGGGTCAGGTTTAATACCTTAATAACAATTTTCTTGATTTTTTGGCTTAAACTTTAGTTTACAGGAAAAATATTAAAAATAAAGAATACGGTTTGTCCACTGTAGCTATACCGGCAGCGATTTTTAACACAAGGAAGGTATCGGCGATTATGAAAGTCATCTCGGGTAATAGAAGGCATTCTAACATAGGAAAGGTACGAAAAAGGTTCGGCTTTTTAATGATATCGCCCGCTTTTTTTATACTTTTTATCATGACAATCTATCCTTTTGTCTATGTTATTGTAGTCAGCCTTCACCGGTGGTCAATAGTACCTACGATACCCAGGGTCTTTGTCGGGTTAGGGCAGTACATTGCTATGTTCAAGGATACTTTTTTCCATAAATCGCTGTCGGTTACGTTTATTTTTGTGTTTGGCGTGGTCTTCATGGAAATGCTCTTGGGCTTTTCCCTGGCACTCCTGATTTCAAAAAGTCGTGAGCGGTGGCTGCGGGTGGTCTTTTTGATGCCTGCCGTCATGGCGCCTGTAGTTGTCGGCCTCACATGGAAGTTTTTGCTCGGCTATGATCTTGGGACAATCAACTATTTTTTGAGCGCCCTGGGACTGAACCGGGTCAACTGGCTGGGAAAGCCCGGGACTGCACTTGTCAGTGTCATGATTGTAGACATCTGGCAGTGGACACCCTTCGCCATGCTCATCTTTTTGGCAGGTCTGGATAGCCTGCCCCTTGAACCTTACGAAGCCGCCCGCGTTGACGGGGCCTCGGCGTTTCAGATCCTCAGGTTCGTTACCCTTCCCCAGCTCATACCGATTGTCGCTATTGTTCTCATGTTCAGGACACTTGATGCGTTCAAGACTTTTGACATAATCTATATGATCACGAGGGGGGGGCCCAGCAACGCGACTGAGGTTTTTTCATACAGAATATATCAAAAGGCATTCTTTCATAACCAACTCGGATTTGCGGCTGCATTATCGGTTGTCGCAATAATACTGGCAACAATAATGATGAATGTTTTTTCACGGCTGCTTTCAAAAGCACAAGCCAGGACTTAATACTGAAGGAGAGTTTGTTCTATGACAGCTAGAAATTTTCGAACCCGGAAAGTATTATGGACAGTAGTGAGGTACATTATCATCATAATTGCACTGGCCTTTTTTATGTACCCTATTTTCTGGCTCTTTACCACATCGATCAAACGGGACGTCGATATTTTTTCTATACCGCCAAAATTCTTTTTGTTTAAACCCATACTTACGAATTTCGTTCATGTTTTCAAAGAAACAGACATTCCAAGCCAGGGTATCAATTCCCTGATAGCAGCACTATCAAACACTGTACTTTCACTTTTCATCGGTACCATGGCTGCGTACGGTATATCCCGGTTCAAAGTCGGCGGAAAAAACCTGTTGTTCTGGTTTTTAAGCCTGCGTATGCTTCCGCCGATCGTGGTATCTTTTCCGTTGTTCATGATTGCCGCTAAGCTCAAATTAATCGATACGAGATTTGTTTTACCGGTCCTGTACCTCCTTTTAAATGTCCCTTTTGTTGTATGGATGATGAAGTCGTTCATTGATGAAATCCCTGAAGAATTGGAAGAGAGTGCTCACATCGATGGGTGTTCTTACTTCGGTGCGATCTGGCGAATCATATTACCGATAATTACTCCGGGGCTTGTCGCGACCGGGGTCCTCTGCTTTATTTTCGCCTGGAATGAATTTCTTCTCGCGATGATTTTTACACGCGCCACCGCGATGACTTTACCAGTAGGCATATCAGGTTTTATCTCCGTTGAACAGATCTTTTGGGGCTACATAACGGCATCTGCCACTGTTGCCGCATTACCCCCCATAATACTTGCCTTGATATTCCAGCGATATATGGTCCGGGGGCTCACGTTTGGTGCATTGAAGTCTTAATTAGTTCTTGGTGACAACTTCGGCTACGACTAAGTCGGGCAAGCCCGAAGTTGCACCAAATAACTAAATTGAGCCGCTTTATCGCGACTAATTAGTTCTATGATATTATTATGTAAGAGTGTTTCCGGGATTCTTTTTTTGAAGCGAGATGATCCCGGCTTGAATGATAAATTGAATAGTTTGTCGGGAAAATATTTTAGCCCGCAGGCTTTAATACCAGCTTTTGTTTCGAGTTCCTTTCAACATCCTTTCTATCCCATAAAGTCGGGTGGTACTCAACATTCAGCCACTGCTCAATGAAGTCGTCGTAGTGGCGGTGTGTGGGGTGCCCGCTCTGGCCAGTCGAATGTATCATCAGCGAATTGGAAAGATCACCAAGGTCTATGATCTGACGCATTGTGGTAATGAATGAAACTTCGAAGGGTTTGTCGTAATCCCAACTTGCCTGATTTACCTGAGTAATTCCGCCGGACATAGGAAACGGCCCACGATTGAAGATCGACTCAACAATTCCGATGCCGGATTCTCCAAAAGTCCTGTTTCGAAAGGTGATCGTGAAAACATCTCCCCATCGCCAGTCCTCCGGCCTGCCGCCAAGTTCTTTAATAGCTTTTGTGTAAGCCGTTTCAAAAGCCTTTGTTAGAATGTCGTCACGGGTTTCAACGACATCAGGTGTTGTGACATCGTCCCACCAGGGGCTGTCAGGTTTCTTCAGTATCTCGTGTACGAGGCTCAACAGCGGCCCCCGGGGAGGCCAGAGCTTTTCAATAAGCTGATCTTTGAAAGTTTTTTCCACAAGTTTCTGCCAGAAATACCCGTACAGGGCGGCATTGGGACTGTTTTTGTCCATCCTTGCGTCCCATTCTAAAAGGTGCACCCTTGAGGCTTCAAGGGCCGGATCTTCAAAAGTGATATTATCAAGATAGGGCAGCAGCTCAAGCGGCGGAAGATTTAAAATATCAGCCTGCATATTTTGAATATCCTCGATAGATATGCCGTCAGTGTCTTTCTCGATCATGTCGACTATGCGCCTTGCGCGGTATGCCGCGCCGGACCACCTGGAAATCATGTATGGATAGTTTTCGGAGACTACGGGATTATTTGCGGTTACGATGTATCCTTTAGATGGATTGTACACAAAAGGCATTTCATCAAAGGGGATGAAGCCGGTCCATTCAAACTCGTCGGTCCAGCCGGGTACCGGCAAATGCCCCTCCCCTTTCGGGCGTATTGGAGTCAATCCCGGTGCCTGGTAGCCTATGTTGCCGTTTACATCGGCGTAGACAAAGTTCTGTGCCGGTGTGTCCCAGTAGCTCAATGCTTCCCGGAATTCATCGAAGTTTCGAGCCCGGTTTAACATGATGACTGCCTTTAAGGAATTATTGGGTAAAAACACGGTCCATCGCAGGGACAGGGCCGTAAATTCAAGATTGTCGGGGAAGGGTTTCCGGGGTGTAATTCCGAAATTGCCGTAATCAAGCATATATCCGTGATCGGTGACAATCGGACCGTGCCGTGTCAGACGAACGAGCATACCGTAGGGTTCATCTTCACCCTGTATATTAATATGCTCGTATTCAATCTCCATGTCCACCCACCTCCCGTTCACTTCGTACTGGTTCGGGTTTTCAGGGTTGAGACGCTCGACGTAGAGGTCTTGAACATCTGAGCTCAGCACGGTAGTACCCCAGGCAATGAACTCATTATGCCCTACGATCACACCCGGAAAGCCCGGAAAAGAAAACCCCCGCACGTTTAAATGACTGTCGTCACTTTGCCCGGTCTGGTCTTCATCCGTTTTAAGGTGCAGGCCGATTTCATACCAGACCGATGGCATGTCGACGGCAAGGTGCGCGTCATTCGCGAGGAAAGCGCTGCCTGTAGAAGTGAGCGCTCCCGAGATTACCCAGCTATTGGACCCTACACTCCTGTTTTTACCGAACACCAGCCCTTTCCAATTATCGAACCCCCCGACCAGTCCAGTTCGGGAGATAAACAAGGCCTGCTCTTTACTAAAAGACGAACGTTCCGAAGCACTCTTTTCACCGCCTGCAATACCCATCTCCTCGTCTGATATTATGTAGGGCATCTCGTCATCCCGGTATGGTATGTCAAAATCAAGAGCCATACTTATCCCCATCGTTCGGATCCGGTCAAGATTGATAAGTTCACTCTCCATATTCGCTCCCAGGTCCTGAGACATGACCTTGATCCATGTAAGAGTATTTACCGGCGTCCACGGCTCTATTTCGAATTCAGCACCCATTAATTTCAGCAGTGAAAACTCAATGCCCAGTTTTGCCGGTTTTCGGTCGAGGATATATGCGTTTACACCCGCAGCGTAAGCATCGAGTATACGCCTGTATTCATCTTCATACATTGCATATTCCTGTTCAGCTAAACGTGCGAATCCCATAGTGCGAAGGTATATGTCCGTGCCCAGTACGCCCTCCCCGAACAACTCGGAGAGTCTTCCTGCGCCAATGCGTCTCCATAACTCCATCTGCCAGAAACGGTCCTGGGCGTGCACGAATCCCTGTGCGAAGAAAAGGTCCTCTTCAGTCCCGGCGTAAATATGGGGAACCCCGTGTTTGTCTCTGAATATCTCTACCGGTGCGGTTAGCCCATCCACTTTGATTGACCCTTTTACTCTCGGATGAGACTTTCGGGAATACCACACCCATGTCCCTGCCAAAATCGCGAATACCAGAAGGATACTTCCGATTGTGATTACTATTTTTTTAAAGACCTTTCGCATTTTTTACTCCTTTTTATCATAATATGCTGCGACGCCTGCGATATCGATTTAGCAGGAAACGGCTATGAATCGAGCCGCAATCCTATGACATCTGACAGAATAAAAGTTTATATGGATTGATAGAATTAATGAAAGCATTCTTTGAGTAATATGAAAAAATGTCTTATTTTACTGATTTTTGAAGTAGTTTATTAAATTCTGATTAGTATAAGAGGGCCATATCTCCTGTTACTAAAAAGTCAAAAACGCCCGTTTAAATTCCCGGCAGCATACATACGTTGCATCGTGATGTTTGACAAGTTTACTGTGAGAGTAAATATCCATTTACATAAAATTCTTTATTGAAAGCCCGGATACAGCAATACCTGAAACAGATTAAGTCAACACAATTAGATGATGACAGATTATTTGACTACGGGAACAGCATTCCTCTCACCGCTGCGGTGATTTCAGTCGCGTCACCCTTTGAACGAGCTGCGATATCTTTTCGTCCCCGAACTTGTCAATGACTTTTTCAAGGGCCTTCACGGTCTCAATAATCTCTGCAAGCGCCTTCTTCCCGTCTTCCCGGTACGGGTACTGGTCCATGGAATACCAGCCCTGATAGTTAAGTTTTCTCAGCCAGTAGAGAATCACGATATACTCCACATGGTGGATCAAGCCGACGATCATGTCGTCATCCCAGGATGGGTACTGGATATTTTTCCAAAGTATTGAAAATCATATATATTATAACCAGGCGGCGCTAATTTAAAAGTATTTTTTACCTGATGTCACCGGGAAATCAAAATGCGATGAGTATAAATTGTGGATTATTCACGATAGATGAAATTAAATAAGGGATACGGGGTATATGTCCACAGTTAATAATTTTAAGAATATTAAATTGAAATTAAAATTATAAATTAGCAGCATAAACAAGTAGTCGTCACAAAGAAATAATTATCATTTTACTTGTTAAAGGATCATGAAAAATGGAAAAATTAAAAAAAGCGGCTGAACGTTTTAAAGAGTCAGAGGAGCGGCATCATTTTTCTGTTGATGATATGCACCAATTTACTTTAGAAGTACTTAATAAAGGAGGTTATCCGGAAGAGTCCGCACAGGCGACGGCCTTTGCACTTCTGGAGGCAGATAAGCGGGGGATCTTTTCACATGGTATTGCGGGGGGGACCGGTTTAGAAGAATCCGTTAAACGTTCAGGAGTTACCGCGACCATCGACCCCATGGCAAAACCGGAAGTTTTGGACCAGAAGTATCCTGCAATCGCTGTGATAAACGCGAATGGTGCTCCGGGCCACATAACATCGGTAATGGCAGTAAATCTGGTTAAAAAACTTGCCGGAAAGTACGGGTTTGCAAAGGTTTTTGTACACGATGCCAATCATTTTGGAGCAGCGGGAGTGTGGAGTGTAAAGATAGCCGAAGACGGGGACCTTAAAGGTGAGGTTAGCTGCACAACGGTGGCCTTTGCGAAACCGATGGGTGATGATCCTGAGGGAAAGGACTATACAAAAGGGGCGTCAGGCAGGGTCAGGGTCGGAACAAACCCGATCGCAATTTCCGTTCCTCACAGGGAGGGTATTTTAACTCTGGATACTGCTCTTACCAGAATGGCGGTCAGTTACTGCTTGAAACAGTTTAAAGCCGGTAAGATGTTAAAGATCCCGGAATACATAGCTGATCGTAATTACAAATCCACTTTAGATCCAAAAGATTTTGTAGAATCCGGGAGTGTGTTTCCCCTTGGCTCAACACTGGCAGGGTATAAAGGCGACGCCCTGTTAAGAATGATCGAGGTGGATCAATCAATCGGCGGGGGCCCAATTAAATTAGTACCCTGGAAAGGAAATGACCCTAAAAGAAGGATCTCCCACACTTTTATAGCCCAGGTCATAGACTTCCTGTACACAAAGGAGGAGGCAAAAAGCCGGGTCAGAGAGCTTATGGAAGATTATGAGAGCCTCTACTTTGGGCCCGCCACGAGATGGCCGGGCGACAGGTCGGACAAGGCCGAAGAATATGCCATAAAAGAAGGTATCCCTTACAGTGAAGGACAGATAAACACTTTGAGACGGAGCGCGGAGCATGTCGGTTTAGACTTTGACAGATTATTAAAATCCAAAGGTAAAAAATCCTACCCAGTTGAAATATTCAACAAGTAACAGTCAGCATGGGTGAAAAACTGTTGTTTGCCCTTCGTAAATAATTTTGTGCTTTTTGTTTTAAAAGTTTCTTATCTGACGGTCTATTAAATCAAAGGTTTTTGTGTTGTAAGAGCCCTGTAAAATAAAGAAAGCTTTTGTTCCATAGAGTTTCGTATGATGCTATTATACATGTATATCGAAAAACAGGAGGTGTTGGAATGTCCAAGAATTC
>DRHN01000166.1 GCA_011049595.1 Spirochaetota bacterium
GGGACAGCTGAAGTGCTTTATAGATCGGCTGGGTAACAGTATGTTCGGAAGATTTAAATCGGAAATGCCGGAAAACATGGACACACTGCCCAAGCAGCTAAAGGTAGTCGGCACTCTTGTCCAGGGCATACATCTTTTTTCGGGCCAGGAGCACACAATAACGGATCTAATAAATCATGCTTTGATAATGCAGTGCATACCTGTAACAGGAGACCTGTGGGAGTCTTACATCGGCGCCGCCGGCTGGACTTCAAACCGGATCGAAAGAAATAGTTTAGAAGAACTGGTAAAAAATGGGGACATGGATTCAGAAGCTGCCGTTCGAGCAGCGAGAGCCGTGGGTAAAAGATCGGTTGAAATGTCTCTTATCATTCAATCGGGGGTACTGGCAAATGAGAAATTACTTGGAAATGACCGGCTGTACAAACCATTACTTGACAGACTGAAGGACAAGGGCTGATCACATCTCAATCATTTTTCGCGTAAAATCATGCACAAGGTCGTCCATCAGCTCTATAAATGTGTTTTCATCGGAAATAAGCGAGTACTTTTTTCCGTCGATCCTGGTTTTAAGTTTTAAGAAAAAATCACTGTAGCCGGTATCTTCTTCAGCCAGGATGCTGCAAAGACGTGACACACCTTCAACAAGCCTGAAAGGACCGTACATCTGCGGTTCATCAACAAGTCCGCGTGCCGATGAGAGCATGTAGCCGATAATTTCGAACAATTTTTTTGAATAACACATCATTGCTATTCATTTTTTCGCCCCCCGTCTTCCATAAGCTTCCATGTATATCACTCCAGTATCCCTTGCCGGGAGGGCCGGTTTTTCATCGGTGTACCCTGTTGCGATAAGCAGCTCGGGCCTCATGTGCTCCGGAGCGCCTGTGATCACACGGACAGCGCTTTGGTTGAAAGAGCGGATCACACAGGTCCCGAGCCCTAAGTCGAATGCCCTCAGCATGATGTTCTGGGCAGCCATGGCGCAGTCCATGAGAGCAAGCACCTCTCCGGTTTTGCCCGCTTTTTCAAATGCCTTTTTTTGATCGGAATACACGCAGATGACCGCCGCAGGTTCATCAAGCATGCCTGGAGATATTACCCGGATCTTTTTTATCACAAGCGGGTCTGAAATACCGACGAAGGCCCATGGCTGGATATTTCCTCCGGTGGGCGCGTGAATCCCGGCATACATGATCTCTTTAATGAGTTCTCTTCCGACAGGTTTTTCTAAAAATGAGCGTATGCTTCTCCTGTTAAAGATGGCTTCTTTAAGTTCCATATATCTCTCCCTGGGGCATTGAAAGTATTTACAATCTTTCAGCATAATAAGTTTTGTCTTATACCGCAAGAAAAATGTATTTAACTTCCTTGACAAATGTAACCAGTAGTGTCACATTCAGTCAGTGATTAAAAGTTATTGATCATAAGGGTCTCGAAAAATATTTTTTTGAAGCGACTATAACTGGCATTCAAGCAGACCAAAAGGAGGGGATTGATGTCCAAAAAGATATATTGTTATGCCCAGTTCAAACCAAAACCGGGAAAGGAAAAAGAGGTTTTTGAAGTGCTCAAAGCGTTGGAACCGAATACCCTGAGAGAGAATGGCTGTATTCAATACATCGTGACCCGGCATATCCAAAACCAATTTGCCGCAGGTGAAAGCTACGCCATTGTATTTAGCGAAATTTGGGAAAGTAAAGAAGCTTTTGAGGCTCACTGTCAGCGTAAAGAAATCGTTA
>DRHN01000167.1 GCA_011049595.1 Spirochaetota bacterium
AGATGAATAATACCCAGAGTATCATTTTAATCATATTTCATATTTTGTTCAGTAATGGGGGCCTTTCTTGAACGGTTTTACTACAAAAATATCCGGACCTTTCATTGTGATTGGGGATGTTCACGGGCAGATCGATCTGCTCCTGGATCTTTTAAATAATCTGAAAAAAGCGGTAAAGGATTTTGATAAACGCTGGCTGGTTTTTGTCGGAGACCTGGTCGACCGCGGAAAAGATTCAAAACAGGTCATCCAGCTCGTGATCGATCTTATCCTGAACAGGGAAAAAACTACGGGTATCATGGGAAACCACGAGTATGTCCTGATAAGCTCTCTGGGCATGCTGGGTGCTGAAAGACAGCGCGAGTGGGCAGGCATGTACAAAAAGATCTTCAGCTCAGGACCTACATTCAGCTCCTACAATGTAAAGGAGGGAGATCTTCAAGCCTTGAAAAATTCCATGCCCGAGAGGCACATGGAGTTTTTATTTTCACTACCGTGGCACATTGAAGAGGATGGCCATCTAATTGTCCATGCGGGCCTTTTTCCTGACAAACCGTTCAAACCCCAGCTTGAAGAGCTAAAAAGCAGGAGTTTCAGCACAATGTGGATACCCTTTTTCGACGATCCCGAGCTTGTTTCTTCCGATCCCCCTTCCGACTGCCCTCTCACCGTAATTTCAGGGCATGTTCGACAGCCGGACGTAATATTCAGAGAAAAACGGATCCTTTTGGATACAACCGGAGGGCTCAGCGGAAATTTGAGCGCAGTCCTCCTCCCGGAAAGAAAAGTAGTCACTTCAGATCGGGGCGCTTGATGATAATATAAATCCCACAGAAATGGAATTTTACATTGTCATTATTTTGATCTTGCTTCAGCTATCAGTCCTGTCAACCTGTCAAAATCCTCTTCACTCAGATTATTTTTCGTATTGATAATCGCCACAACAGCGTCTTCGACCGAATCATTGAAATATGTCCTCAACAGCTGTTTGACCGCCGAACCCATCGCCTTCTTGTGTGGGATTATCGGTAAATATATGTACTTCTTCCCTTCTTTTTTGTGTTTGAGAAATCCCTTACCTTCTAACACATTGATCAGCGCGCGGACCGCGGAGTAGCTTGGAGGTGCCGGTATCTCCTCAAGCACCTCTTTTACGGACGCGCTGCTTTTACGGTAGATCACATCCATGATCTGTCTTTCTCTTTTGCTAAGTTCAGTTTGAAGTCTTATGCTCATCAAGTTCTCCTTGTAAGTTATGTCAACATATTAACATATTAAATTAAAAGAGTCAAGTAAAATTATATCACCCGTAGGTTTTTTGCAGCGCTTTTCGCCAGAACTCGACACTCCTCTTCATATTGTCAAGTACCGATTCATCGCTCAACGCGTGGGCCGAAAAGAAAAACTCGAAAACGAGTATGTTTTCTACCGAACCGGACGCCTCGATCGCATCGAACAATTTTTCAGGTACGATAACACCCCTCGCATTAAACTCTTCAGTAAAAGGCCAGTGCCGGCTGCCCTTGCCGTCGGTCTGCTGCATGTGGATCGAAGGGGAAATACCGGCAAACTCCCGAAGCCAGGAGTAAGCGTCCCTGTCACGGGGGTCTTCAGACCGGTAATAACCGTGACCGACATCCAGGCACAACTTAACAGGGACATGGGCCGGACGGTTCACCTTTTCCAAAAGTTCTTTTGTTTCATCGATCGTGCACGGGGGTTCACGGGGTATTGACATATTCTCCCACAGAATATACTTCTGCCCTTCTTCTTTGGCGACGAATGACAGGTATGCTATTTCTTCCAGTAAAACAGAGATCATGTATGCCTTTCTTTCAGTATCTGCCTCGTCCTTTCTGCTCAGTGTGCCCATGAAGACACCGGAACCTTCGACACCAAGACCGCTTCCGGCCCTTATCATTTTTTCGTACCATTTGAGGTAGCATTTCCTCAACCCTGGATCCGGTTCCAGAAGCAGATTAAACTTGTGCGGCACCTCTCCTGTAGATCCGGTATCGATTCTTACACCTTTCCCATCGGCGATCTTCCTGATGTGCGTGATTTTTTGCTTTACAATCTCATCATCAATAATCACAGGATCAAGCATATCAAAAGAAAACTGTACATGCTCAAGACCCAGTTCAGACTTTACCACCCCCAGCCATTCTTCCGGCTCAGGGTACCGGCCGATGGCGAAGCAGTTGTTCACCCCGAGAGTTATTTTGGACATAACCACAGCCCCCTTGGAACGTGTTGATAATGAATGTTTTGAGATTGATCTTTGCTATTACCCCAGGGGATCTTCCAGATCTTTCATGCTCTCAATTATCTCATCCACAGACTGGAGATGAGTGGTATCATTCATAAAAAACAGCTTCGTTCCCTCTTTTGAATATTCAAAAATATTGACGGCGCTGTTGTCCTGCCTCAGTTTCCAAAAATGAGAATTGTCCATACCAAGGACAATGCATAGCAGGACTTTGATGATCAAACCGTGGGAAACAATAACAACGGTACTGCCGCCGTGATCATTTAAGATGCTTTTCAAACCCAGCGATACCCTTTTCCGGACCCCGGATAAAGTCTCAGCTTCAGGTATCACAACCCTGTGGGGCCTTTTTTCCCAGGTTTGAAAAATCTCTCCGTAGCGCTCTTTTACCTGCTCTCGGGTCAAACCCTGCCAGACACCGAAATTCATGTCTGTCAGCCGTTCGATTATCCTTACTTTCTGATCGTGAAAAGACGCGATGATCCGGGCAGTTTTAGAAGCTCTTGAAAGTGGGCTTGAATAAACCGCATCGATACTCAATTGGCCCAGCTTTTCACCTGTAAGCCTTGCCTGCCGTTCACCGTTGTCATTCAGCTCAACGTCAATTACACCCCTGAAAATCCCTTTGCTGTTCCATTCAGTCTGACCGTGCCGCACCAGGATCACTCGCATATACTATGTTGTTCCCTCTGTCTATTTGTCCGGATCAATAAATACTTTCAGTCCTTTTTTATTTTCCGCCAGCTTCAGACCTTCAATATAATCGGAAAGTCCCTTCCTGAAGCTGATATACTTTCCGGACTTTATCCTGCCCGAGGCGATCATGTCCAGCGCCAGTTTGCACTGACGGTTGTTGCCCCCGTGAGTTCCGGTCACATAGGCTTCTTTATAATGAATGAGGTTGGTATCGATCTCCACGGAAGCGCTCCCTTTAGGCAACCCTCCGAACAAATTCACATTTCCCCGTTTGGCAACCATTTTTACGGCCGCCTGCTGGGCCTCACCGGACGCGGCAGCAACGATCACCACATCGGCCCCTCTTGCACCTGTTTCCTTCATGACCCTTTCAAGAGCGTCCTCTTTTGACGAATTGATATAGACATCCGCCCCTGTAAATACTGCCTGGTCGAGCCTTTGCTGGGATCGCTGGACAAGTATTATTTTTTTTGCCCCGAAAATCCGGCTCACTTCAACATTGAGACACCCCGCAGGTCCCGCTCCAATGACAACGACTACATCTTCGGGCTTTACATGAGAAAGCTCTGCCGCGTTGACAGCGCAGGAAACCGGGTCGATCAAGGCCGCTTCTTCATAAGAAACATCTTCCGGCACATGAAGAACGCATCCCTGTCTTACAGCAAGTGCCGGGACCATAACATACCTGGCAAACCCTCCATCACGGTGGATCCCTATGATCCTGAGATCATCGCACGCGGTTTGAAGCCCCCTCTGGCAGTAAAAACAGGTGCCGCATGGTATATTGGGATTTACGGTAACCCGCTCACCTTCCGGATAACCGATGTCCGCGGCGTTGGATTCCGCCACAACGCCCGCGAATTCATGGCCAGGTATAAAAGGCAGCTCGACCGCGGAGTAACCGTATTTGTACATCTTTACATCGGTACCGCAGATCGCGCAGGTCTCGACTTTGACAATAAGTCCCCCCTCCGGCAGTTCGGGCTGGGGCACTTCTCTCAGCTCGACACTTTGAACCCCGGTCAAGAGTGCTGCTTTCATCGACTGGACCTCCTGCAAAGCTCAAAAATATATCCCTTTTTAAAGGATCTCAGGGAGAAAAAATAATCTTGTTGTACACAATCTCTTTATTGTACATCTTTCTAAAAGTATCGGCAATTACTTTGAGGGGCAGCCGGTGAGAAATAAGGGGTTTTATCTTTAATCTTCCGTCAGCCATGTACCGCACAACTGTTTCCCACTCATGGTCGTGCGGGGAAAAGTTTGAATTTACCGCTCCGTAAACCGTCAGCTCTTTCCTGAATATCTTTGTAAAAACCTCGTCGGGCAGAATCATGTCTCTGTAAGCGCGGCCGATGTGTATTATTCTGCCCCTTTTGCGGGCCCCGAGAAGTGACTGTTTGTGTGTTTCAACCGAACCCGCTGTCTCAACAAGGACATCGGCCCCCTTGCCGCCGGTTTCATCCATGATTCTCGAGACAACGTCTTCATTTATCGAATTGATAGCCGTATCAACACCCAGGCCCAGTACCGTTTTTAATTTTTCCTCTACAATGTCCGTGGCGATCACTTTTTCAGCCCCCATGATAGCCGCCCACTGGCACACTAGCATGCCGATCGGGCCTGCCCCGAGAACGACCACTTTCTGCCCCGGTGCGATCCCGCCCCCCCGGTTGATCGCATGAAGCGCGACAGCCGCCGGATCTGTAACCGAGCCGTCCTCAAAGTCTACATTGGACGGGAGTTTTACAAGATTAGCCTCGGGCGCTTTCACATATTCGGCAAAAGCCCCGTCGGACCGGGATCCGAGATAATCGTAATCTTCACAGAGGTTATACTGGCCCTGCAGGCACCACTCGCATCTCATGCACGGAATAAGAGGAGCTGCAGTTACCCTGTCGTCCGTTTTGAATTTCTTTACCTCTTTTCCTGTTTCCGCTATGACACCCGAGAACTCATGCCCCGGCACACACGGGAAGCTGTAGGTACCTTCCGTCATGATCCTGTGCAGGTCCGATCCGCAGTTGCCGGCAGCCTTTACATTTATCAGCACTTCCTTCGGGCTTATTTCCGGAATATCCACTTCTTCGTACCTGAGGTCACCAGGCGCACGGAGAGACGCTGCCGTCATTTTACTTTTCATATGGTGCCCCCTGCCGGTGTTCCCGGGCTATTCTTGCGCGAATGTATTTTTCAGGTCCATCAGTTTCTTTTTTGAGCTTTCCTCATCATTGTAGATGTCTATATGGTCCATAAACATCGTATCGTCGCCGTAGAAAGCATGGTATTCAGCCATGTTTTCAAGGCTTATTCCAGTTACAACGGGCCAGGTCTCAGGAACAGATGCTTTTTGTCTGAGAATGTCCAGGTATGCGTTTGTCTTTTTTCTCGCGGCCTGGGACTTACCCCATATTCCTCCAACATGGGAAAAGTCAGCTCCAAGCAATCTGAAAAGTTTTGTAAAAACTTCATAGGAAATACTGTAGGTGGGGCCCAGGCAGAATAGGCCGTAACCCACCCTGTGCACATAGATAGGGGCACCGAAATTTCTTCTCAGGAAGTCTATGCTGGAAAAGCCGGCACAGAAGGGGTCGATCATCAGACCCCCGGCCCCTGCCTGCAGAGCGGTCCGGGCGGCTTTTCCCAGGGTGGCGAAATCAGAAGTGACGTTTGCAGCGAACAACATTTTCTTCCCGGTCTGCTGGGCTAAATCATCGAGTGTCCGGGCAACCAGGCTCACCCTTTCCTTTAACGGGCACAGACGCGGGCTTACCGATATCTCATCGTCTTTTACAAAATCAAAACCCGCTTTTGCCAGGATCGCGGTCACATCGGCTGTTTTTTCCGGTGTCAACCCGAGGTTCGGTTTTATGATAGCCCCGAAAACAGGGCCGTCTTCCCTTTTTAACAGCGCTCTCATACCGGCTGTCCCGAACCTGGGCCCTTTGTAATAACTTTCAAAGGAAGGGGGAAGCTCCAGCTCCAGGAGCTTCGATTTTCTGATAAAATGAAAATTAAATACCTCCCCGGCCACAACCGGCCACAGATTGGTCAGTCCGCCCAGACCCATATCAAAATTTGACGCCGGGATCGAATAAGTGACAAGAAGAGACCCCTCATCCTGATGCTCTACCGACAGCACCTCCCCGTTGACCGAATCGTCCACAAAGGGCACCGAGTCGCTGACGCGGCCCATTTTGACCCCGCCTGGCGTCGCCACATACTGTATCCCGCTTGTCATTTCAGCAAGCAGCAGCTCTACCGACCTTTGCGGGGTTTCTAACTGAGTCGTAAGCTCATATGTCACCTTTATACATTCTTTACCCATTTGGCCTCTTTTACGTTATAAAACTTTTTTAATTCCGTACAGACCGTAAATAAAACCAGGCTTCATACCTGCCCTACTTGCGCTTTTCGATCAGCGAGATCAGATTATTGACAGCTTCTTCCACAAACTCGGGGTCCTCGATCTTATAATCCCTCTCGATTACCTTGATATTATCCGGTAGAAGCGATTTGAGCTCCGCGATAAATGCCGCGTCGCCTTCAGGGTCGTACAGAGGCTCGCCTTCGTAGCACGATCTGTCAAAGCCGTTTGCCGGTATCATGAATATCGCTTCATCCTTTGTGTGTTTCAGACGATCGGCTATTTCCCTGGCTGTGACGAGCATCTCATCCTTCTCGGGGCGGTCCTGGATTACGCGCTTGTTGAAATCCCCAATGAGATCTACGGAGGACTCAATGCGGGAGGTCCTGAAAGGCTCAGGACAGCGGGGAAGC
>DRHN01000168.1 GCA_011049595.1 Spirochaetota bacterium
AAATTCATGCCTAAAAAACATATTGTTGACCGTATCGCCGAGGCTGCGGGAATAACTTTTCTTGAACAAAACTGTGGAACGCGAACAGAGACCGTTGAAGGGGCTACGGCATGGATAGGATTTGCGCAGGGTAAAAAAAGAATGCCCGACGGGACATGGAGGACATCTTCGGTTTGTGAATATGAATTCAGCCCTGTAATAAGAGCGGAAGAGGACTTTCTAAAAGATTCTCAAAAAGAACCTGGGAAACAAAAATACAATAACGAAGTGAATAAAAAACTCCTGATAATTACATATAAAAAATATGGCCGGGCAAGAGCTAATACAGGCGCTAGGCTTCGCACAATTCACGAACTCACAGGAATGCAAACATCTTTTGAAGCAGGCCAGCTTAAAAGAGCCCTCGTATATTCTCGCGTTGCGGTGAACACTGATTTATTACTTGCCGATCCAAAAACACGCGAGGTTGCATTAGAAGCCGCACTCGGTATCACACGACAGATATATGGCCCCCCGAAAGAAGAACCGAAAGCGTTATCAGATCATTACACGGTCGAAGAAAATGGGGACGATAGCCAGTCAGAGACTCAAGGCGCTGTTGAAAAAGATCCCTGGGACGCGCCAGCGACGGTCACGGATGAAGAAAAGAATAATCTGTCAATGCTCGAAGATGTAAGGAATAGGCGCAAGGAATATGATCTAGAATTATCGGACGGTGCGAAAGCAGATATTGACAAGATATTAAATCTTGATCCCATTGATTACGGGAAAATAAGTTCTATCGTCGACCGTCTTGATGGATGGGAAGAGGTGCGCAAGAAGAGGGGCTCATCGAAATGAAACCGATAAAAATAGCGTTGACTGCCGATATTCACGATTCTCGAGAAAACCAAGAAAAGGCAATTGCAAGCCTCAAGGTGTTTCTCAAAAAAGGTAAAGAGGAAAAGATCGCTTTGTTTTCTATCGCCGGGGATTTGTTTGATAAAGCCATGAATAATACTTCAAACTCGGGATTTCCTCAGCTTGAACAGGTTATAAAACAAATGATGGACGTTGCACCGGTTGTTGTTGTCGAGGGAACGGTCACGCATGACATTAAAGGCTGTTATGATATCTTTCGGGATATTGATGCACAATATAATTTTACAATATTACATCCGGGCAAGCCTTATTTTCTTAAACGCCGGTATTTTTGTGTTTATGATACATACACCGAAGGCGAATCTGATTTATTGATATTGGGTCTTCCAGAGCTATCGAAAGAACATTTTCTTAAAGATAAACAGATGGGGAAAGCTGAAAGCGACGAAGCTATAAAAGCCGGGATGCAAAAACTATTACTCGGCATGGCAGCGACACGAAAACAATACCCCGATATCCCTTGTCTAATCGTAGCACACGGTGCGATAGCAGGGGCAAAAATAAGCCAGCATCAAGTATTACCGCCCGGCGGGATTCAAATAGGCAGGGATGACTTGGCTATGATCGGCGCTGATTATATCTCACTCGGCCATTATCATTACGCTCAACAAATCGGCGACCTCCCGGCATATTATGAGGGCAGCGCATTTCCGATCGACCGTGACGAATCGGATCAAAAGGCATTTAGCATTGTCACTTTCAGCTATCCGAATGAACGACGTCCTTACGATACTTTCCTTAACATAGATCGGGTTAATTACCCGCACGCCCCTAAAAAGAAAATCGTAATAGAATGGTCTGGATCATTACCGACAATAAAAGAGGCCGATGTGAAAGGCTTTATTGTCTGGATGCAAATAAAAATAGATCGCGAGCTCCGGCACACAATAGATATATTTATGATTGAAAGAAGATTAAACCATTTTGGCGCACTCATAGGCAGTGAAGTAGAAATTGTAGATAATCCAGTTGAAACAATCCGCTCTGCAGAGATACAGAACGCGGTAACACTCCGGGAAAAAGTCATAATCCATGCCAAACTTTCGGATAAAAAGGTTGCTGAGTCAATCCTTGATAA
>DRHN01000169.1 GCA_011049595.1 Spirochaetota bacterium
ACCTTTACAATCTGTTTTTCTCGGTCAACGTTAACCATGGTATTGGGCGTTCTTCATAAGCTGAATATGTGATTAATATACCACGGCTATCATTTAAATGCAACAACTTTTTAAATACCCGAAAGTTATGTAATACTAATAATATAATTTTTATATGATGATTATTGAGATTGATCGGAGAGAATTTATAAATTTGAGGATCGGGTTTTTATGAACTTTATATAATTTCTGGCCGGCTTTACACCTTATCAGCTTCAAATCTCCATATCTCATCAAGTCCGGCGAAGGAAGAAAGCTCCTCTTCATCATATGGATGCTCAAGAAGCTCTGCCATCCAGGCATTCCATTTATGATAGTGTGGATCTTTTTCACGGGTCTTTGTAAATGCGGCGATATCATCAATGAGCGCATAAAGAAATAGAAGATTCCCCCGGAGAAAAATCGTCATCTCACGGCATCCTGCCTCTTTCAGGCCCTTCAGGATTTCAGGCCATATCTCATTATGAGCCTTTATGTATTCATCCTTCTTTCCAGGTTTAACCCTGTATACCAATGCGAGCCTTTCCATCGCTGTCACTCCTTAATCCTGTTTTTGTTACCCTGTCCGGCCCCGTACCCAACACTGCCATGCTTTTTATTGACTTCATATATATCAGCGCCTGAAGTCGGTTCTACAGGATTATACATGACAATCCCAATGTTCTATCAGATCAGGGATAATTTCAACGGCGTTACAGCAGCTGTGCAGTGCCACAGGGATGTTATACTCCCCTCTCCATCACCTCCCTCCTTAAAATTAATACACTCCATACCGGTAGGCCGTTTCAAAGAATTGAGCCACATTCCCAGGCGGGACATCTGCCTGAATGTTGTGTATTGACGCAAATACAAAACCGCCGCCAGGGCCGAAATCATCAATTCTTCTCTTAACTTCCTCCTCAACATCACGTGCAGACCCGTTTGACATAATTTTCACGGGGTCGGCCCCGCCTCCCCAGAAGCTCAAATCCTTTCCAAATTCCTTTTTCAACCTGTCACTCTCCATGCGGGCAGCATGCACCTGCACGGGATTAAGAACATCGACACCGATTTCAATCAGGTCAGGTATATACTCATAAATAGACCCGCATGAATGGAAGTATATTTTCGCGTCAGTATTTTTTTTAATCAAAGATATTAATTTTTTTTGTTTCGGCTTGTAGATCTCACGGTAAATTTTCGGAGAGAATAAAGGGCCATCCTGTCCACCCAGGTCATCGCCGACCTGGACAATCTGTACCAGATCACCGATCTCCTTCAGATAAGAAGCCCAAAAACGAAGCATCCATTCAAGGATCCTCTCGGTTAACACTTCCAGGGCTTTGATATTTGAAGCCATGTCTATAAAGGATTCTTCAATTCCCCTGAGCCAGTACGTATGCTCATATACGCCTCCGGTCGGGCTGTAAGCAATGATGGCTTTATCAGTTTTATCATTAAAATTCCGTACCTTTTCCCTCAACCCGGCGAACCGCGAGGGTTTTTCAGGATCCGGGAATGGGTGTGTTTTTATCTCATCTATTGACTTTCCGGAAAGAATATGTCCCGCGAAATCAAAGTACAGTCCGCCTCTTTTAGGCTGTTTATACTTAGTGCCCCACTCATCCGTGTATGTTCTAATATCCCCTTCATCCTTATATTCAAATGTATAAGAACCGGGAGGTTTTGCATAAACGGGCTGTATATCAGAATGGAGGATTCCCAGCAATCGATCGTCAGGGAAAACAATTTGCTGGAAAGGGTCTTGAATAATATCTTCACCCCCATCAAGACCAAAGTGCTTTTTCAGCTTCCGGTGACCAATCAAATGAATGCTGTCATGAAGTCCTCCGAAAGCAATAGGGACACGATCAGGTTCTTTATGATCAAGCGCGGTTACAATCCTCTCACGTGATGAAGACAATCTATATTTACCCCCAGTTTCCACTATACAGCACAAAAAAAAATGGTAAATATTTTTTAAAAAATTATTTTTCGCTTAATTATAAAATCTACGAAATATTTGTCAAGAAATATTATGAAATATTTGTCACTGTAATTTTCAAAAAATTGCAGCATTTTTACTGAAAATATGTAATTGTTGCGGATGAATGGGGAAGAGCTTGGGTTTAAAAAATGAATAAGAAGATATTTGCGCTGAGTGTTACTATGTTGCGCACAAGGATAAGGCGCAAGCTTTTCAATCCGGGATCAAAGGTAGCACGGGGACAGTTGTAAAATACAGATATGTCTATAACTGTATAAAAAAAGATCCAGTGCCCATCGAGTTTGGAGAGTTATGTAATCAGTGACACAATGTTTACAACTTTCAAGAGCGGTCCGATTTTTTAAAGAAACGATTTTTCAGACGCCACAGTGCGAACATCAGGCGTTTGTATATAGAAGGTTTGTCAGGTCTTCTTGCTTTCTCGGAAAAACCGTCTTTCATGTAATCTCTGTCTGCCAGGCTCAATTGCTTTATTCCTCTTGCCGGTAAATAAAAATATATGCTTATTGACGGTGCATTACTATTAAATATAATACAATATTTCGGCGAGTAAATAGCGTTAATATCTGCAGCATCGGTCCTGGCGCAAAGCTCGGTTGCTGTTTTAAATTAAAAGCTATAACCATTACGGGTTAGGATGTATTGACAATAACGGGATATTTGATAGAATAGTATAAAGTGAAAATATTCGGATATCTCATCCTTTATTATCTTGAAACTCTTTTATTGAAAAAGAAGCCGATCCTAGGGGGAATTAAACTTTCCCACGACTGCAACCTTTCCTGCCTGCACTGCCATTTCTGGAAAAAAAAAGGACCCTCTCTGACTTTTAACAGCGCGGTTAATATTCTCAGGTCAATGCATGGAATCGGGGTTAGGATCATGATATTCGAAGGCGGGGAGCCGTTTCTCTGGAAGGACGACCGGTTTGATATCAGAAGTTTAGTAAATGAAGCGAAAAAGCTGTTCTTCAATGTGGGGATCACTACGAACGGGACCCTGCCGATTGACATCGATTCCGATATAGTATGGGTGAGCATAGACGGGCTAAAAGAAACTCACAACAGGATCCGCGGCGAATGCTTTGATAAGATAATGACGAATATTGAAAACTCCGGGCACCCAAATATATTTGCTCACGTAACCATTAATTCACTCAATTACAAGGAGATACCAGGCCTTGTAGAATTTCTTGCCCGGAGAGTAAGGGGCATATCGATACAGTTTCATTATCCCTTTGAAAAGGAGGATGACGAGCTGTTCCTGCCCTTTGAGAAAAGAGCAATGGTCCTTGATGAGTTGATCAGATTAAAAAAAGAAGGGTTTGGGATCGCCGTGTCTTATAAATGTCTAAACAGCCTGAAAGATAACCGGTGGAAGTGCCGCCCCTGGATGATCGCTTCAGCCGATCCCGATGGAAAAATTACAAGCGGCTGCTATGTAAAAGGAAGGGGGAACATTTCATGCGAGAAGTGCGGCTTTGCAGTGCACGCGGAAATTTCTCTGGCCTATAAAGGCTCTATCGGATCGATACAATTGGGGAGGAAAATATTTTTCAACTGACAAAACAGATCTGCCGTAAAAATAATGGGTCTAACAAAAATGTCGTGTTAGCCGAAATATAGTTGAAAAAAATTGTAATAGTTTCAGTCCAGGTGGACGGCCTCGCCTGTTTGGTATGATTCTACCGCTGCAAAACAGATCTTCAGGCTGTTTACAGCGTCATCGACATGGTCTGTAAGGTCTATGTCCTCAACGATGGTCCGGTACAGGTATTCCTGCTCCCTCTTGCAAAGTTCGTTGTGGTCCGGCTCATCCTCGATCTTTATGATCCGGTCTTTTTTTGCGGCCTTTCCCTGAGCGTCTGTTTCACTTGAATGCAGGATGATCGTGTCCACAGTCACGTGCTTCGAGACATCGGATGGGTCGACGGCGCTCATGTCCTTGTCAATGCTCACGCAACCTTTCGGGCCGATAACATCCTTTACGAAATATGCCGACTTGCTCATCATGGGGCCCCACCCCACTTCGTACCATCCCACCGAGTCGTCGTCGAATACGACCTGCAGGTGCCCGTAATTTGTCTTGTCTTTGTCTATCTCGTCCGAAACGCGGGCGGACATACCCTGTACGAGCCTGGGTTTGGCCCGCGTCATCTGGCACATCACATCCACATAGTGCACGCCGCAGTCAACAAGAGGAGGCATGTTGCTGATGAACTTTTTGTGCAGCTCCCATTCACGCCCGAAACTCTGCTGGTTCAGGTTCATGCGCATTATGAGCGGCTTTCCCAGCTGGCCGGTAAGCTCGATGAACTTTATCCAGGCCGGATGGCGGCGAAGAATGTACCCGATGACAAGCTTTTGCCCGGTTTCCCGAAAGACAGCTGCCACTTTTTCAGCTTCCTCGACTGTCCGGGCTATCGGCTTTTCCATAAAGACATGGCAACCTGCTTTCATGGCATGTATGGAGAAATCCGTATGGGTGTCCGTGTATGTGTTGATCGAAACAACCTCGGGTTTTATCTCTTTCATAGCTTTATAGAAATCGGTGTAGATCGGGATGCTCAACCCGAGGTCCCCGGCCAGTTTTTCCGCACGGGCCGTGTTGCTCGCTACGACAAACCCGGCAATATCATACCCGAGGAGCAGAGAATATCCAAGAGCGTGGGATGAACCCATGTCGCCGACACCTACAACAAGAACCCGAAATTTCTGTTTCATATGACCTCCTCTCAGCGTTTTAGTTGGTCCGCTATATCATTGGTTCCGGATGAAACCGAAAGCAGCAAGTATACAATATCATATATTAACAAATAATAATTGTCAAAAATTAGTTTGACAAAACGCCAGAAAAATATTTTAATATATTCCTGTCAAGATTAAGACATACATATCCGTTTCTAAGCTGGAAACGGACAAAAATCCAAATGGAGGTAGGTAAATGAAAAAGGTATTTTTATTGTTGACA
>DRHN01000170.1 GCA_011049595.1 Spirochaetota bacterium
ATCCACAGGTCAACAGGTCGGCTAACTACTGCAGTTTCACCCACTGGGCCGAAGCCCTGTTGATAAGCTCCTGCCAGATCAGGGTTGAGTCTTTGTCGAACACAGTCTCCGCGTCGGTATTTATAATATGCCAGTCGCCTCTGTCCATTTCATGCTCGAGCTGTCCGGACCCCCATCCGGAATAGCCGGCATAAACCCGGAATTTTTCACCGGCTTCAGTGTTATTTACAAGCCGCTGCAGTACTTTCCTGCTCATGCTGACATAAATATCGCCGGACACTTTCTGGGTGTCGGCATACTGGCTGTCCGACCGGATAAGCATGACAAGCAGGTCTCTTTCGACCGGCCCCCCTATGTATATTGTGTCTTTATGCCGCCTTATGCCTTTTATGTCCGGCAGCACTTTTGCGAGCTTGATGTCGGCCGGCCGGTTTATCACAAGGCCCACTGCGCCGTGCCAATCGTAACTGGTAAGCAGGATCACAGTTTCAGAGAAATTGGGGTCAATTAATTGCCTGCCGGCGACGAGGAACTTTCCTTTTGCCAGTGTCGACTGTGAGATCAAACTGTCCGGTGATGAGAATGATCCCGATTCGAAGGATCCCGATACAAAAGAAAATATCCGCGATCCGGGTTGGTGGGCAGGGGGCTGCGCTGCCGGTGTACCGGACGGCGGGATTGTGAGTACCGAGAATGCAATTGCCGTAATAAAAGAAATTGCCAATCCGCAGAGGATAAATCTCTTTCTGATTCTACGGTTTGTTTTTAAAATCCTGAGCAGTGCCATTTAGCCTGTATCCATATTTTGAATATACTATATAGCGGCTGATATAAAAAATCAACAACATTGGAAATTCCTCCGAACCCCTGTTTCCCGGCAGGGTCGATTTATATTGGACAACGGTTGAAAATTCTTATTGACAAAATTTTTGTATTGTTCTATCCTATTGGGAAGGTAAAGATATCTTACCAATTTTTGTCTTAGATTAAATTAAAAGGCTTGAACAACCAATGGATATGGCTATAATTAGTTCTTGGTGCCACGCCGGCAAGCCCGGCAACTTCGGGGAACCCGGATGCCGGGCTTGCCCGGCTTTAGCTCAAACAAAGTTTGAGAGGTTGCACCAGGAACTAATAAAAAAAATTGAAGTGAAGGAGGAACAACGATGAAAAAATTGCTTGCGATTGTATTAATTGTTTTTCTGGCTGTACCGGTGATGGCGCTGGCCAAAGCAAAACCGGCACAAGAAGAGGAACCACCGGCCGTTAAGGAGGCCCAACCGGAACCGGTTGACACAACCGCGGATGAGATCGACCAGTGGATAATCAATGTAAGAAAAGGTCTCGAAAAATACCGGGGACCGATTGTTTTCAAGGGACCTCTCGGCCAGACGCCGCAGTGGGACACGGAAATTGTTTTAACAAATGCCGAAGTCGAGAGGATACGCCAGGGGAATTATACGGCCGCTATATCGTGGCACGGCTCCCAGGGGGAATATACTGAAGCGCTCGGCGGCGGTATTAAAGACGGGCTGAAACATCTGGGGATAAAACTCGTTGCCGAAACGAGTGCTGAGTTCGACCCCGCGAAACAGAAGACCGATGTTGAAAGCATGATGGCGCTGAAGCCGGACATTATCATCACTCTTCCGACCGACAGCGTCACCTCGGTTGCCACTTTCAGGCCTGTTGTCGACGCCGGCATAAAACTTGTACTTATATCGAACCAGCCTGACGGTTATTTGCATGGCAAGGATTTCGTGGGAATAACAACTTCCATGCCCTACGATCAGGGCAGGTTCATGGCCGATGCCGTGGCAATGGGGACAAAAACAAAGAAAGTGGGTATCATTTTCTTTGATGCTGATTTCTGGATCGTAAATTTTATTGACGACGTGGTGCGGGACACACTCGCTGACGAGTACCCGGAGATAGAGGTTGTGGTAGAAGAGGGCTTCGCGAATCCTGCAGTGGATATCGGAAATGCCGCGAACGCGATCATACAGAGACATCCGGAAGTCGACACATTCTATGTATCCTTCGGGGCGCTCCCGGCTGCTATTGCCGCAGTAGATGCCAACAGGCCCGATATAATGGTTGTTTCCCAGGGGCTTGATAAGCCTTATATGCAGAACATGCTGAGCGGCGGAAACATATACGCCATCATTACCGATTCAACTTACAACATAGGCGTAAATGCCGCGCTTCTCGGCGGGTACGGCGTATTAGGCAAACGGGCGCCCGAGTACTCGATTTCCCCGAGCGCCATAATCACAAGAAAAAATTTAAAAGAGATGTGGAAGCTGGCTTTTAGAGTGGTCCCGTTTCCACCTGAGTTCGAAGAGCTCATGAAATAAAGTTTTGGTGTTTTACTGTAAGGTAGGACAGAGGAGACACACCCGGATTTTTGCATACGATATAGGCCGAAAAGTGCTCCTTTGCCCTGCCTTACAATTTTAGCAGGCTATTTTTTAATGTGTACGCCGTATAACCAATAGAGGATTTGTCATGGAAAAGGGAAATATTCTCGAGATGAAAAATATACACAAGGGCTTTGGCGGTTTAAAGGCCCTTGTGGATGTAAACATAACCCTCAAATATGGAGAGGTCATAGGTCTTGTCGGTGATAATGCAGCCGGGAAATCCACTTTAATGAAGATATTGTCCGGGGCGTATCATGCGGATGAGGGGAAAATAATTTTTAAAAACGAAGAAGTTTCTATTGCCAGTCCCCGTATAGCGCGTCAGATCGGGATAGAGATGGTGTATCAGGACCTCGAGCTGTGTCCGAACCTGGATGTTCCCGCCAATTTGTTTTTGGGAAGAGAGATCATTACAAAACCCGGCTTCAAATTCTTGAAAAAGCGGAAAATGGAAGGTGAAGCGCTCGATATACTGAGCAGGCTTAAGATCGATGTCAAAAACCCGAGAATAAAAATTGACAAACTTTCGGGCGGCCAGCAGCAGGCGGTGGCAATAGGGAGGGCCGTAAGTTTTGAGCCGAAAATAGTAATAATGGATGAACCTACCGCCAATCTGGCGGTCGTGGAAATTGACAAGGTGCTTGAGCTGACTTTACGTTTGAAAGATCACGGGATCTCGGCAATAGTTATCAGTCACAGGCTTGACGATGTGTTCAAAGTTGCAGATAGAATATATGTCCTGAAACACGGGCGAATAGCCGGTATCAGGGAAAAGATGGAAACAAACAAAGAAGAGGTTATTAAATTGATGTTCATGGAAGAGGGGGAGCAGCGGGCGTAGACGACAAACGGACCCGGGTCTTCCCCGGACGAAATTATTTTTCATTAAAAATGTCTTATGTCCCCGGTGACAGCATGTCACCTGCAGCTAATTTACGATTACAGGTAAGGAGAGAGCATGATGGCCGCAGGAAAAAGCTCGGTAAATAAAGGGAAGGAGGGATACGGCTTCAAGGTAAAAGATTACGCTATATATTTTATAATGATCGGAATATTTATAGTATTTGCGGTCGCCCTCAGAAACAGAGGGTTTTTATCGATCGTCAATGTGATGAATATTTTCAGACAGACTGCGATAATTTCAATAATGGCCGTCGGGTTTACCTTCATGCTGGCAAGCGGTGAGTTTGACCTGTCGATCGGCTCAACAGTTGCCCTCTGCGCACTTGTCGGATCTTTAATGCTGCAGAAAACAGGCATATTCCCTGCCCTAATTGTGGCTGTTGCGGTGGGGGCGGCAGTCGGTTTTGCCAACGGATTTTTTGTCGTGAAAGCCCGAATGCCTTCATTTCTGGCGACGATCGCCATGATGGGTATAATCCACGGCCTCGCGCGCTGGATAACACATCTGCAGGCTATCCCGGTGCTCAATAACAGGTTTACTTATATTTTTGGAGGCGGGAATGTAGGGCCTATCCCCACCCTGTTTATATGGACGATACTGATCATGGTTATCGGGCACATAGCAATGGTAAAGACCCTTTTCGGCCGGAAGGTGCTGGCAATCGGGGGAAATGTAACCGCCGCGCGGCTTGCCGGAATTAACACGGAAAAAGTTAAATGGACATTATTTGTTATAATGGGAATGATAGCTTCCCTGTCGGGTCTTCTTTACACAGGAAGGCTTCACGCGGCCAGGTACACATACGGGGAGCGGGACCTGTTTACGATTGTGGCTGCAGTGGTTATCGGGGGCAACAGTATTTACGGCGGTACGGGGTCTATTATCGGTGCGGTCGTCGGGTCGCTTATTCTGGGTATGGTCAACAACGGTCTGATTCTTTTCGGTTTCAGCGTGGACCAGCAGGTTATATTCAGAGGTGTAATGATCCTGGTGGCGGTTGCATTGAGCCCGACAAAACCGAAAGAATAATTATATAAACCGCATGCTTTGCAATAATAAGCCTTATGGGTTTCTTATCTTAGTCTGTCAATAACTTTTTTAATGAGGAAAGATAATATGAAGATAATCGATATCACCGGTCCGGTCCACGAAGGCATGTGGGATTTCGGGTTCCCGGACGGCCAGTTTAAACTGAAACAGCTGAACTATGAATTTCTCGGTGAAGAGTATTTGCACGAAGGGTTTGAAGGAATGGTCGGGAGCACCGGCACCTTTATCGAGACAGGGGCAGCCTGTCTGGGTTATGAAAAAAGTATTTCGACAGATAAAATACCTCTAAGAAAACTGGTTAATGTTGACGCCTGCGTTCTTCAGGTGCCTTTTGAAAAATTAAAGGAAAAAGATGACAGGAAATATATATCCCTCGAGGACATAAA
>DRHN01000171.1 GCA_011049595.1 Spirochaetota bacterium
CAATTTCATCTTCGATGTTAAAAAAGAAAGTTTCGTTTTCACTCTCCCCGGTTTCATCAAAGACCGGATCATATCCCTCTATCCCGGATTCATCGAGGTAAAAATCAAAATCATAGGCGCCATATTCATCATCAAAAAAAATATTGCTCTTTTCTTTTCTTTCCAGGAATCTGTCAGATTTGGTTTCTTTTCTTTTAAATATATCAGTGTTGAAAAATTTTTCTGTGTTGCTTTCATTATCTTTGAAATGGTATTCAGTGGGAATTGTCCCTTCCAGGAAGAGTTCGATTATTGTGCGCTCACAGGCCTCGGTCGGGAGAAGCCCTGTCTCCCTGCATACTTTAACCGCGTAAACACCTTTAGGCCTCGGGTACCATGTCGCCGGTTTATCTTTCAAAGCGTCTCTCATAAATTTGGCCCAGATCGGAGCCGCAACCACACCGCCGGCCTGGCCCCTTCCGAGGGACACGCTGTTTCTGTCGAAACCCACCCACACGGATGTGACGAGGTCCGGTGTAAAACCGGTAAACCATGCGTCGTTCCAGTTCTGTGTGGTCCCCGTCTTCCCGGCTGACGGTCTGTTAAATTCGTTTTCCCGTGCAGCCCTGTATCCGGTACCACCGGGCCGCATAACATCACTCAGCATATCAACCATCACATAATTTGTTTGTTCCGATAATATTTGTTTCTCTCCCCGGGTCATTTGCTCCTTCCTCAGGTCAGCTTCAAAATTATCAATTAAGTTTCCGTCCCGGTCCAGCACATAGAGAATTGATATGGGAATAACCTCTTTACCTTTATTCGCGAAAGTAGCGAAACCTTTTGCCTGCTCATAAGGAGATAATTCGACCACACCCAGAGCTATTGAGTAGACTCTTGGAAATCTTTTACGAATCTCTACGGGGTCCGTAATCCCCAAAATGTTCGAGGCGTATTTGACAACAACATCGACCCCCATCCTGTCCACGATTTTTGCAGTTACTACGTTTATCGACCGCCTCAACGCTTCTCTCAGTCTGACATTCCCCCTGTAAACACCCCCATAATTATCAGGGATCCACTGCTCTTCACCATTAAAAAAAACCACTGGGCTGTCAACAATCACAGTAGCAGGGGTAAAAATTTTTGTATCTATGGCCGCGGTGTAAACGTAAGGTTTAAATCCCGATCCAGTCTGTCTCCTTATCTGGACTGCCCTGTTTAACTGATTATCTTCTGAAAACTTGCTGCCGCCGACCATCGCGGTAATATACCCTGTTTTCGGCTCAATAGCTATCAAGCCGCCCTCAACACTCTGAAAATCCCCTGAACTTTTTTCAATTGCAAAAGAACTCTCAATGATACGGTATATCTGGTCCGCTCCGAATAATAGACTAAGCATGTCCAGAGGAGCGAATACATTCTCGGAAAGATGGGTGTAAACCCTTACTTCATTCTTGTAAGCGCCAATGTCAAGAGTTTTCAGGTCGAACATCAGCGACAGCATATCAAGAGAATCCAGGGTCTTTTTATCAAGGTTGTCCTTTACGATTTTCATTGTCTGCTTGTGAATTTCGTTCTGTCTTTCAAGCCCTTCTGTTAAATATTTTTCCGCGAATTCCTGCTGTGAAAGATCCAGAGATGTGTAGACTTTAAGGCCATCCGTGTAAATCTTTTTAGACCCATACAGCTTTTCGAGCTTTTGCCTCACATATTCAACAAAGTGCGGTGCTTTGTTTTCAGTCATTTTATAAACGGATTGTGAGGGTGAACGCAACTGGAGCCTGAAATTGATCCAGAAATCCTGGTAGGAGTTGTAAGCGGCTTCCTGAGAGACCATTCTATTATTTATCATGGCCTCAAGCACGAGCTCCTGCCTCTGCCGTGCGAGCAATGGATTTTTAATTGGTGATAACTTATTAGGTGATTGAGGCAGCCCGGCAAGAATTGCGCACTCCGCGAGAGTCAGGTCACCCACATGTTTGTTAAAATAGAATTGAGAAGCAGCTTCAATGCCGTATGCGCCGTGGCCGAAATATATCTGATTGAAATACAGAGTGAGTATTTCGTTTTTTGAGTATCTTTTTTCTATTTTTAAAGACAGCCAGCTCTCTTTTATTTTTCTTGCCCACGTTTTTTCTCTCCCTGTAAAAAGAGTCCTGGCAAGTTGCATCGTTATAGTGCTTGCACCCTGACCTCTTCGCCCGGTTCGTATATTTGCGAACAAAGCTCCAAAAACCCGCCTGATATTGATCCCCCTGTGAGAGTAGAACTGATCATCCTCAATAGCAATGATCGCGTTGACCAGGTCTTTTGGAAGTTTTTCGAATGTGACCGGATCTCTTTTCACGGTAAAGATTTCGCTGATCAGGATACCGTTTCTATCGTATATTTTAGATGGAATTTCCGGCTTGAAATGTTCGAGACTGGCAATGTCCGTAGTGTCTTCGAATTGTGATATTATAATTCCCATGCCTGTGCCGAGAACAATTGAGAGAAAAAGAAGGATGAAAATGAGTGTCAATTCTACTTTTTTCAATCTTTTCATTGGCCTGAATTTATATGAACAAGGGATATCTGGCGAACTTACAAAAGGTACGTTAATAAATTAAAAATTAAAAGTCAAGCCTAATAGCCGGCTGTCCCTGCTTAACTATTCGAAAAAAAAAGACTAGCGTAAACGCTAGTCTTATCGAATGCAACATAATTAGTTAACTGGGAGGGGAACTAAGTTTATTGCACCGACACAATTATTTTCGGTAATAGATGTTAATTACTTTATACCATTTATAACTTTGTTTTTCTTTTATTCTCCCGATAATAAATAGGATGGATTGGGTTTTCAGGTAAAATTTAGGCTTTTTGGTTTATGAGATTCTTAATCTTATGAATACTTAGTTAAATTGAAAATATTAATTAGCCAGGCAAAATCCTTGAATTGTCACCAAGAAACAATTATTCATAAAAGTAATTTTTATATGACTTTTGCAGGTTCGACGATTTTCAGGAGTTACGCTGTATTTAATATAGACTATTAACATACCTGGTAAATAGATTGAAGAGATATGGCTTGTACATAATATTTTCATTGATTACATTTTTTCGATCTATTACAGGTCAAGATTATGCCCGGTCTTTCATACAAATTAAAACCAGGATCCTGGAAGGTTTTATATTCAATGAAAATCTCGTCAGTTTTGAAAATATGGGCGATCTGTATAAATTGCATTTCTATGAAACCGGCAGCCTGCTTGTTGAGAGCTTAATACGGGAGAGGGAATGGCTCGAAATATTGCGAAATGAAGGCATTTTTTCCGGGGCTTATGTTCGTGTAGGCAACAAGAGTTACACTGTAGGATCTATTTCCACACGGCAAACTCATTTGACCAATGGCTACTATATTGATACGGGCGGCTTAATTCATTATGTTTATTCGGAGGACAACGGCAGGATTTTTTTTGATGGTGTTATAGATCTTCAATTTGTTGAAAATTATTTTAATGATTTACACAGAAAACCATCGGGGATTTTATTTTATGACAGGGTCAACGACGCGTTTTGTACTGTTTATGGTGTAAGAGACCCTCTTTCGGAAAAAATTAACTGGGATACTGCAGGCGTGAACGGCTCTTCAAAAACCTTTGGGTTTCGAAAAACATTTTATATCATGGCAATGAACCTGACAGGTTCTGATATATATTTAATTGCAAATTATCCCTTTGTTCTGGGGAAAAAAGGGCTGATTTTAATCGGATTGATAGTAAATTTTGTTCTCATTATATTATTATTAAAAAGTATCGGAGGTTACGTTTTAATCTGCCTGAAAGAAAGCAGGGCCAGGAATATTGTTATGGGCCAGACAGGGGCGAATATGGCTGTTATAAGGGAAATAGATCTCGAAGTTTCAGATATTACAATTAATAAGGATAAATCCCCTGGCGCGAAGCAGAAATCTTTATCAAACCTCGAAATCGACGGGATTTTTATTAAAAAGGCTTGATTTTCAACAGGAATCCGTACGGTATGAAAAAGTTAATTGTAAGTATATCAATTACATTAGTCATATTTAGTACTTTGTACTTTCTCATTGAAGAAAACTATATACAATTGAAAAGCGCCCGTTTCAAAGACCTTATTGGTAAAAACATCGAATCGGAGTATGTTGAACTGACAAACATTCTATCTCTGGGATTTCAACGATATATCGCTATAACAAATAAAAAACTGGATCGTCTTTTAGAGGGCGCGGATCTGAGGAGCCTTGGAAAAAGAGGTATAGATAAACAAGCCGTATCGATATTGAAGGATTTTAAGGATACAGACCCTTACTGCCAGAGGATACGGATCATAAACCGTAACCTGGAAATTGTGTTCAGCACGGCTGATACCGATCTTTTAAGAACAGAATTGAACCAGGAATTGTACGGGGAAATTTTCACCGAGCCTTCATCCAGTCTTAAAGCACCACTTATTGATCCTCTCGCTGAAAGTATCATTTTTTATAAAAACATCGACGTCGATGAAAATAGACGTTTTGCTGTACTTTTTTACTATATTCAGGATTCACTTGATTCTATTTTTCATCAGGTTGAAACATTGGATTACAAGAGTTTCCTGATCACAACGGATAAAATAATACTCATCAATTTTCCTGAAATCGACTTGAGCGAAGAGCAAAACCTTTCCGGATTGATCCAGTTAATCTCCGAAAATGACTCGGGAGTTGTCCGAATATTGCTTGGGGACTACGATAAGACTATTTATTATCAAAATCTTCCGGACACATCCCTGGGCTGGAAAGTCGGGTTGACCCTGGATACCGAAAGGTTACGGATTTCGAAAATCGGGACCCTGATACTGATAACACAAGCGATCGTAGTACTTTCAGTTTTGATTTTCGTGTTTATCAGCTTAAGGCGTAAAATGGAAATGGGCCAGCAAAAAATAGCGGCTGCTGCCGCGGCGCCAGGGTCAGGTCTTCCTGGAGCGGCTGCCGGGGCGGCTGTTGAAAGCGGGACTGAAATACCGGCTGCCGGAGATGAGATTGAAACCTTTGGGACGGGAGTTGTTTCCCTGAAAGATGTTGAAGAAGTTACCGAAGTCGAAGACCTTGGGGAGGCCGAAGTAGCGGAAGAAGTCGTGGACGAGGATGAAGATACCGTCATACCCGAACCGAAAAGTGAGATCAGTAAGAAGCCGTCCGCAGCTGAAAACGAAAATGTACAGGAGGAAGAGGTAGAGGCGCTTGAGGAGCTTGAGGAAGCCGTGGAGGAAGTGGAAGAGCTTGAGGAAGCCGGGGAGGAAGTGGAAGAGCTTGAGGAAGCCGGGGAGGAAGTAGAGGAGCTTGAGGAAGCCGGGGAGGAAGTAGAGGAGCTTGAGGTAGCGGAAGAAGATTTAACTGAGTCTGATATCGAAGAGGTTGGCGTTGTAGAGCCCGTAGAAGATGATGTTGGGGAACTGCTTGATCGTGAACAGAGTGGCATAATTCTGCCTGAGCTGATGAAACTTGTTGAAGCAGGGTCCGGTACCCAGACAAAAAGAAAAGAAGATAAAGCCACGCTGGTTCAGCGTCACAGGGAAGATTCGGGCGAGAAAGAGACCATCACAGAGGAAACAGACGGTGAAAGTGTCATCATCGATGAAGAGGAAAAACCGTTGACCGTACCTGAAGCAGTATACCGGGAAAAGGAAAGCGTGCAGCATGATGATGAACTCTCCTATTTAATCGACAGGATCGATGAAAAAGTGGGTCAGCTCCTTGACATCAGCAGGATAGGCAGTATATACAATGAATTTATAACACATCTTGGGATTACAACAGGGGCAATTCTATTTAGGAATCAGGAGGGAACGTACACTCCCTTTGTGTCTTCAGGACTTAGCAGGCGCACTGAAAATAACCTTAACTTCAAAAAGGGTGATAAAATATTAACGAATTTGCTTCGGAGAGGAAAAACCCTGCATATAAAGGAAAACCCGTTTTTGAACCAGGAATTGAAAAATAAGTTCGAATCTGTAGATGCATCAAAAGTTAAAGAATTATTTCTTTCTCCCATGTTTAAATCTAAAAAGCTTGTAAGTATAGTCACAATATGTGTTACAATGGGGGAGATGTTTGATTCAGAACTAATATTAAAAGAGATAAAAAAGCTAACAAAGATAATAACAAAAATTGTCTGAATATCTAATTGTCTTGACTATTAGAGTTACTTCTGTTACTGTAAGACAGACCGTAATATTTTAAGAAGGGGTAAATAGGTGGTGTATATGATACTTCAATATGCATTACCGTCCCTCTTTATTGGTATTGTTGGTGGATATTTTCTGCGTCGTTATATAGTAAATCTTAAAGTAGCATCCGCAAAAGAAACGGCGGGAAATATATTAAAAGAAGCGCAGAAAGAAGCTGAGGCAAAGAAGCGGGAAGCAATTCTTGAAACAAAAGATCAACTTTTTAAAGAGCGGAGCAATTTTGAAAGCGAAACAAGAGAAAGAAGGGCTGAGTTACAAAGATTAGAAAAGCGACTGCTCCAGAAAGAGGAAAACCTCGATAAAAGAGTTGACGTTCTTGATAAAAAAGAAAAGCTGATAACCAATAGAGAGAGGATGGTAGATGCAAAGGAATCAGAATTAAAAAAGGACCAGGAGGAAATCCGAAAAGAGCTCGAACGAATTTCAGGTTTAACTGCTGAAGAAGTGAAAAATATGTTGATCAAAAGCCTTGAGGAAGAATCGAGGCGGGATGCTCAGATCACTATCAATCTCATTGAAACTGAAGCAAAAGTAACTTCCGAGAAAAAAGCAAGAGACATACTCGCTTACACGATCCAGAAGGTCGCTTCAGATATTACTTCGGAAATCACAGTGACCTCGGTATCACTTCCCAACGATGAAATGAAAGGAAGAATAATTGGAAGGGAAGGTAGAAACATCCGGGCGCTGGAGACATTAACGGGTGTTGATATAATCATCGACGATACTCCTGAAGCAGTTGTTATTTCAAGCTTTGATCCTGTCCGTAGAGAGATTGCCCGTGTTTCAATGGAAAGATTAATCGTCGATGGGCGTATTCATCCAGCCAGAATCGAAGAAGTCACTTCAAAGGTAACAAAAGAGATCAATCAGTTGATCCTGGAAGAAGGTGAAAAAGCAGCCTTTGATCTTTCGGTACAGGGTTTAGCCCCTGAACTTATTCCCTATATCGGGCGGTTGCATTTCAGGACTTCATACGGCCAGAATATATTAGCACACAGCAGAGAAGTGGCAAATCTTTCGGGGATGATAGCCGCGGAAATCGGGGCTGATTCCGATCTGGGTAAACGGGGCGGCCTGTTGCACGATATCGGTAAAGCTGTTATCACCGAAGGGGAAGGGGGACATGCTATAATCGGTGCAGAACTGGCGAGAAAGGTCGGTGAGAGGCCTGAAGTAGTAAATATAATAGAATCCCACCACAATGATAGAGAACCTTTGTCAGTTGAAGCTGTGATCATCCAGGCGGCGGATGCTATATCCGCGTCCAGACCGGGTGCACGCAGAGAATCAATGGACGCTTACATAAAAAGACTGGAATCCCTTGAAAATATCGCCGAAAGTTTTGAGGGGGTTGAAAAATCTTTTGCCATACAGGCCGGGAGAGAGATCAGGGTAATTGTAAACAACGACAGAGTAGACGATGAAGTTGCAAAAAATGTGGCAAGGGAAATTGCCAAGAGAATTGAAAAAGAATTGAAGTATCCCGGAAGGATCAAGGTAACACTCATAAGAGAAACCCGAATAGTTGAATACGCAAGGTAGCACCGGGCACCGCAAGGTAGCACCGGGCACCTGATACAAAATTGTATGCATAGAATTCCATTCATGCTTGGTCCGTTGTATGTGTCTTGTGAAAAATGAATCTCTCGGGCAGGTTGGGGTTTGGACAAAGATCATATTGTAGTGGTTGTAATCGGAGATATTATTGGCGAACCCGGGCAGAAGGCGCTTTTTCTGAGCCTGTCAAAAATCATTAATGAAAAAAAAGCGGATTTTGTCATTGCGAATGGTGAAAATGCTGCAGGCGGTTTCGGCATCACGGGAAAGATTGCGGGAAGGCTGTATTCATATGGTATTGACTGCATAACCTCAGGAAATCATGTATGGAGAAACAAAGAGATATATAAGATCCTTGAAGATAACCATAAAGTTTTAAGACCAGCTAATTATCCCAGCGGTACCCCCGGCCGGGGGTGGACAATCATCAATAAAAACGGTATAAAACTCGGTGTATTGAGTCTTCTTGGAAGAATATTTATGGAGCCGTTGGAATCCCCTTTTAAAACTGCGCGCAAAGAGCTTGCCTGCATACGAAAGGAGACAAAATACACAATTGTTGACTTTCATGCAGAAGCCACAAGTGAAAAAGTGGCGATGGGATGGTATCTTGACGGTACCGCAAGCGCGGTTGTCGGTACACACACACATGTTCAAACAGCGGATGAGCGTGTTCTTCCGGGGGGAACAGCCTATATCACGGATATAGGTATGACCGGCCCGTTCGACTCTATAATCGGTATGAGAAAGGAAAATGCGCTGAAGAAGTTAGTAACTATGATGCCTTCAAAGTTTACAGTCGCTGAGAATGATCTCCATATAAACGGCGCTGTAATTTATATTGAAAAGAGTTCCGGTAAATCAATGATGATTGAGCGTATTAATGAGCAGGTTGTGATTTGAATTTATTAGATAAATCGGTAAGATGAAGGAAAGGCTGGATATACTTCTTGTAGAAAAAGAATTATTTGCGTCAAGGGAAAAAGCAAGGTCTTACATCATCGGCGGTCATATTACTGTAGATGGTGAAACTGTCATAAAACCCTCAGCCCTTATCCCGAGGATTGCGAGCATCAGGATTCACCTTCCGAATGAAGGGTATGTGAGCAGAGGGGGGACCAAGCTGGAGGGAGCGCTGGTAGATTTTCAGATTGATGTATCGGGTGCATATTGTCTGGATATAGGCGCGTCGACGGGCGGATTTACTGACTGTCTTCTTAAAAAAAGCGCCAGGTATGTCATCGCTCTGGATGTCGGGAAAAACCAGATCGATTACCGCTTGAGAAAAGACCCCCGCGTAAAGGTAATTGAGAAATTTAATGCGCGGTTTATCGATCAGCTTGAAACTGCGGTTCCTTTTGATGTTGTAACCATAGATGTATCCTTTATATCGGTTAAGAAAATTTTAAAACCGCTGATTCAGCTTATAGATGAAACTGTTCAAATAATTGTTCTTATCAAACCACAATTTGAACTTAACAGACCCTATAAAGGGTTCCGGGGTGTAGTTAAGGATCGTGATATCCATAAACAGATTCTTCAGGATCTGAACTGCTTCTTTTTCCAGGCAGGGTACACGGTTAAAGGTTACACGTTTTCACACATTAAAGGACCAAAAGGAAATATTGAATATTTTGTTTATCTGGGGAAAAAAGATCAGGAGTTAGAATCTGAAAAATGCGTTGATAACATCGAAAGCCTTGTGCAAAGAACATGGGAATTTTTTTAAATAGGAGCCGGAAATGACTAAATATCTATTCATAACCGGGGGGGTGTGTTCGTCTTTAGGAAAGGGGATAGCTGCGTCTTCCCTTGGCTGTTTATTAGAGTGCAGGGGATACAAAATTTGTATAATGAAGATGGATCCTTATATTAATATTGACCCGGGTACAATGAGCCCCTACCAGCACGGAGAAGTATATGTGACAGACGATGGAGCCGAAACAGACCTTGATCTTGGAAATTATGAAAGGTTTACATCACAATCTTTATCGAGGTTGAACAGTGTGACCACAGGACAGATATACAGTAAAGTTATTGAAAAAGAAAGAAGGGGGGATTATCTGGGCAGGACGGTTCAGGTGATACCCCATATTACAAATGAGATAAAAAGCAGGATAAGGCTTATTGATAAAAATAATAATCCTGACATTGTCATTGTTGAAATAGGCGGGACGGTCGGAGATATTGAAGGAATCCCTTTTCTTGAAGCGATAAGACAGTTCAGGCTTGAAACAGGTAAAGAAAACAGCCTGTACATACACGTAACACTCATACCGGTTGTCGGCGCGGCCGAGGAACCTAAAACAAAACCGACACAGCACTCCGTCAGCAAATTGCGGGAAATTGGTATCAGCCCTGATATTTTATTGTGTAGAACCAAAGATGAATTGACAAATGAAATGCGCAGTAAAATTGCTCTTTTTTGTGATGTTGAAGAGAGGGCTGTTATTGCGGCAAGGGATATTAAAAAAACAATTTATGAGGTTCCGCTCATCCTTGGCGCCGGTAAACTGGATGACATAATTCTGGAAAAATTCGGTATACAAAAGAGAAAAATAAACCTCAAACACTGGGAAAAAATAGTTACCCAGTTAACAAGTGAAAAGGAAACAGTAAAAATCGCTGTTGCTGGCAAGTATACAGAACTCCACGACGCGTATAAAAGTATTTATGAAGCACTGGTCCACGGGGGTATTGAAAACGAGGTAAAAGTGGATATAATTAAAATAAA
>DRHN01000172.1 GCA_011049595.1 Spirochaetota bacterium
CGTGTATTCGACAAACAAAAGTTTGTGCGAATAATTGTTTGTGCTAAATCTGGGAAAATGATATATTTACACATTAAATACAATTTCCCGGCCTTTTTGTTACATATTTTATTTAGCAGGAAAATTGTCCTAATCAAGAATGCTGCTGATACGCATCCGGGTATTAAAGGAGCTGAAAAATGTATTTAATGGGAATCGATGTCGGAACTACCGGTGTAAAAACTATCCTGATAACAGCTGAGGGGAAGCTGGTCGCCGAGGCAAACAACAGCTATACGGTCCAATCTCCCCGGACCAACTGGTTTGAACAGGACCCTGTTGACTGGTGGAACGGCACAGTACTGTCGATAAAACAGATGCTGAAAGAATCGGGTATAGATAGGTCTCAGATCTCGAGTATCGGTCTTTCGGGTATGTACCACGGGTCAGTGCTTTTGGGAAAAGATCACAAAGTACTGAGGCCGTGCATATTGTGGAACGATCAGCGGACCGAAAAGCAGAGTGATTATATCATCGGCAAAGCGGGGTCCGAAAAATTGATGGAGATAGCAGCAACACCTGGAGGTGCCTACTTCACGGCGTGCAAACTGCTGTGGGTCAGAGACAACGAGCCGGAAATATATGAAAAACTATACAAACTCATGCTTCCAAAAGATTATGTGCGGTTCAGGCTGACAGGGGAATTCGCGACGGATGTTTCAGACGCGTCCGGCACCCTGTTTTTAAACATAAAACAGAGGAAATGGTCAAAGGAAATGACAGCGCTGCTCGACGTCGATCCTTCGATACTGCCCGATGTTTATGAATCCCAGGAAATTTCAGGCACCGTCTCAAAAATTGCCGCGGAGGCTACAGGGTTGAGACCCGGGATACCGGTGGCCGGAGGTGCAGGCGACCAGGCTTGTGCTGCCCTGGGGATCGGTGTTGTTGAAGAAGGAATAGTTTCCTATTCGATAGGCACTTCCGGTGTGATCTATGCCACTTCCGGCGAGGTCAGGAAGGACCCTGATGGAAGGACAAACACCTTCTGTCACTCGGTTCCGGGGCAGTGGTGCCAGCTTTCATGCATCAACGCGGCAGCAGGCTCATTCCAGTGGTTCGCAGACAATTTCGCTGACCTGGAAAGACTGGAATCTGAAAAAAAGGGGATAAGTGTCTATGAAATACTCGAAGAAAAAGCATCCTCTGTCCCGGCGGGAAGCGACAAACTGTTCTTTCTCCCCTATCTCGCCGGAGAAAGGCACCCCCACACAGACGCCAACGCAAGGGGGGTATTTTTCGGTTATCACATGGGGCACACAAAGGCCCACGCAGTCAGAGCTGTCCTTGAGGGGGTGGCCTACAGTTTCAGGGATTGTCTTGATGTAATAAAAGGGCTTGGCACCGATATCCGGGAGATAAGGGCTACCGGAGGGGGTGCGCAGTCAAGGTTGTGGCTGAATATCATGGCCAACGTGAGCGGGGAACCCATAGTAACTATGGAAGCCGAGCAGGGCGGGGCCGCCTTCGGGGCAGCCATACTGGGGAGCATAGGCGCGAAGTTTTTCGACAACCTAAAAGAAGCCTGTACAAAACTCGTAAAGACCCGCGCTCCCCTTGAGCCCGACAAAAAGGAAAAAAGCCTGTATGATAATTATTTCAGGTTCTTCCGGTCCCTGTACCCGCTTCTTAAAGACAGCTATAAAAAGCTTTCAGATCTTTAAGCGCCGGCATGCAGCTACGGCAGTACCATGGACACGCCTTCATCATGCAGTCCGCTGTCAAAATACCACCAGCTGTCGATAATCTCGTCACCGGTTGCATCCGATTTTTCTTCAATACCATAGGGGTCGAACTTTTTAACGACCCAATCCCTGTCCCCATTATTTGACGGGCTTTCATTCAGAAAATAGCCGGAAACAAACACATTGTCATCCGGGTCCACAATTACGGAGCTTGCGCTTCCGCCCCAGCCGCCTGTAATGATTTTGTCCCAGTTGGTGGTATCCTCGATTAGAGCGGAATCGTATTTCTTTATCACCCATTCCTGAGATCTATTATTGGGGTCAATGTTGCTATTTTTGTAACCGGCTACGTACAGGTTGCCGGCTGAGTCTATTGCCACATCGGTCGGCGAGTTGTCGAGCCCGTCGCTGCCTGAAGTGTAATCAACAAGCACGCTGGTTGTCTCAGTGCCGTCGCTCTTGTACTTCTTTATTACCCAGTCCGCGTTACCGTTGTCTACTCCCTGTGTAATTAGGAAGGAAAATCCGGTTGTATCTCCGTAAAAGCCGGCATCCTCGACATTTCCGGCCCAATCATTTTCCACGGTTACCCTATTCAGATTAAGTGTAATGATGCTGTCATTGAAAGACATTTTCAGTGCGTCTTCGGTTGCGATAGCGACCATTTCCGCGGAATCTCCCATATTAATAGAAACCTGGATCGGCATTCGCCCTGTGAGAATGGGATCAGAAGAGGTTCCGTTAACATTGTACCAGACATAAACCAAATCATAGGGCGAATCCAGTGTGAAATAGGTGCCGCCGAGATTTCCTGTAACGTCTCCGACAGTGTAAATATCGGTTATCTCAGGTGTTCCGGCTGGTGCATCGGCAAAGACCCCGGCGACATACACGTTATCGCTGCTGTCAACCGCAACAGCCATCGGGGCATCGATATAATTAAATCCGCCGTCAAATATCTTGTTCCAATTTGTCATGTCCTCGTTGCCGTCGGCGTCAAACTTCTTTATCCACCAGTCCACATCCTCCTTGCCCTCCATCAGCGGGTCATTGTGGTAAGCCCCGATCACGTAAATATTGTTTGAAGAGTCAACCGCCATGCCTGTTGGAAAATCCCAGAACCCGTTTCCGGGAAATATTTTATTCCAGTTTGCCGTAATTTCGTTCCCGTTCGAGTCGTATTTTTTTATCATCCAGTCGAAAAACGAACCGACTCCGTTCCAAACCCAGCCGGAAACGTAAACATTGTTGTTCGAATCCGTCACAACGGTAACAGGCGCGAAATCCTCCATTACTCCATCAGCCTCGGTGCCGACAGTTATCCTCTTGTCCCAGTTTGTCATGACCTCGTTGCCGTAGGGGTCAAACTTCTTTATCCACCACTGATAATCGTACGCTCCAAAACCCTGCTGGACCGTACTGATCAAAAATCCCGTATCGCCATCGGACGCATTAGTAACATCAACAAACGCGTCCATCATGATTGCAACAATATCAACCGCCCACACAGCGCTCACGCCATCGTAATAATTCAGCTGGTCGCTGGTCATACCAGCGACCACATTCACCGGGGCGTTTTCTGATATGTTTATTTCTATACCCTGCATGCTGGGGATACCGGGATCAGAAGAGGTTCCGTTAACATTGTACCAGACATAGTAACTTTCCTCCGGATCCTTCGAGTCCCTTTTGAAATTAACAATGAAATATTTACCACTTAAGCTCCCGAAGGAATCAGGCATCACCTTGACCTGCACTTCTTCCCCGTTGCCTGTCAACCCGTCGAATATTCCGGCGACGTAAATGTTGCCGCTCGAATCGACCGTGGAAGAAGTCGGGTAATCCTGGTGCGCGTTTCCAAAAGTTCTATCCCAGTATGTGTCCTCCATCTTGGCCGAATCGAGTTTCTTTGTCCGCCAATCCGAGTCGCCTGGGCCCCCGTACATACCATCATCGGTCTCCCCCACGAGTACCAGCTGAAAAACGCCTGTTGTAAAAACCGAGCTGTAAGGAGCGGATATCGAATTCCCTGATATGTCTTTCGCTCCGGCTCCAATATTTATCGTGTATGCAGTAGTGTATTTTAGATCGCCGGCCGGATTAAAAAGCATAGTGTCTCCGGTCCAGCTGAACGTGCCATTGATCGGAAGCACGACATCGGACAGTGTAAAGGCGCTCTCGGCGGAAATCTTGTCCATCGGCTCTGAATAGGCCACTGTTATATTAGTCGTGATAGGCACATCCCCCATACCGCCAATGGGATTTACAATATTTATCACAGGTGGTGTAACGTCAACTGTGGCCGTGGTGGTAAAATTCCAGATATGGGCGACAGCAAGACTGTTCCCGGCTGTGTCTCTGACACCCGAGGTCACTGTGACGGTGTACGAAGTGTCGTAGGAAAGGGCACTATCCGGGGTAAATGTCTCTGTATTTCCGGAATAGCTTAGGCTGCCGGAAATATTTACCGCATATTCATCATCCACTTTGAAAGTACCCGCATTGATAGAAGCCTGGTCCATCGGCTCATCAAACGTCACACTTATTATGCTTCCAATACTGACATCGATAGATCCGTCAGCGGGGTACTCTGAGTTTACCATAGGCGGTGTGCTGTCTATTCCGGACCCGGTGAGAAAGCTCCAGTCATATTTGACCTCCATAGCGATACCATCAGAATCTTTTGCCCCGGTGGAGATCGTGACTGTGTAAAACTGTATAGTATCAAGATCTGTGTCCGGATCAAAGATCACGCTCGTGCCTGAGTCGTCCCATATGAACATTCCGCTTACCGGCGGAAAAATAATGAAGGAGCCCTGAACTGAATTTTTATCCATGGCTGTACTGAAATATATTTCTAAAGACCTGTTCAGCGGGACATTGCTCTCGCCGCTGCCCGGTCCCGTGCTGTTGACAACTGGAGCGGTATCGCTGCCGAAAATCGATAAATCACCACCGCTAACAGCCTCTAATACATCATTGATGATCCCGCAGCCCGCAAAAAATGTCAAAAACACGAACAGAAAAGCTAAATAAGACAATTTTACTTTTGTTTTTTTCGAGTCAGGTTTTTCCATACACTCCACTCTCAGGATCAGCCTTCTCAAGGCTGAAAAATTAGGCAGCCAAATGTGCTCCAGCTTATGCCCATATTATAATATAGCACATTACGGATTTTTTTCCGTTTTCCGAGGCATTATAAAGGTATTTATTTACACACAAACAAGTTGAAGCAGTTGTACAGCGTTTGTAAAGTTTAAACAGAAACAATTATTTTGAATTTGATCGCAGAAGGGTAATACATCGCAGGTTCAGCTTAAAAAGAGATAAACGACACCGTCCTGCTATACACCGGGCGCGCGCCACATGGACGGCAGGATGCCGTCGTCTGCCATGGACATCAAATATGGATACACCCTGCACCATCGCTCATAGTGCTCATCATAGGCTTTCATGTTTTCTATGTCAGGTTCTATCACACGCTCCCATTTCACAAGACGGTCTGAGGCTTCAGAGATGGCAGAGTACCACCCCAGCGCCATACCGGCGAACATCGCGGCCCCCAGTGCCGTGGACTCCTTTACAACCGGCACCCGCACCGGTACTCCCAGCACATCGGCAATTATACCCGGCCACAGTGTACCCCTGGATGAACCTCCGCAGAAAGTTATCGTTCCGGCTTTAAGTCCCGAAATATCTGTGAGGATCTTATAATGCGCGCGGCTTGTGTAGGCAGCATGCTCTTCCAGGGCACGGATGCACGCGGCCTTCCCCGTGCTCTCCGGGCGCATGAGATCAAAACCTACAAACGAAGGCACGGCATGCTTCCACTGCCTTGCATCCATTATATTTGAAAAGATCGCCTGAACTCCGTTTGAGCCCGGCGGTATACCCGAAGCCAGCTTTTCCATAAGATCATAGGGGTCGGCCCCCTCCAGCAAAGCTTCTTTCTTTTCTGTCTGGCAAAAACCGTCCCTGAACCAGCGCATCGTAAACCCGTGAAAAAAACCGATACCTTCGATCATCCACTGGCCGGGTACCGCGTGGCAGAGTGTTCTAAGACGGAATTCAGGGTCGATGAGGGGATAATCGGTCACAAGCGCCGTTTGCCAGAACGTGCCCCCGACAATAGTGAACAGCCCCGGGCGGACGGAACCGGAACCTGTCAAACCCATCTGGGTATCTCCGCCGCCCGTTATAACAGGTGTCCCCGCTTTCAAACCGGTCTCCCGGGCGATATTTTCAGACACCTCTCCGATTATTGACCCGGGCTCGTAAACCGGCGCATAGATATCCTCGGGCAGACCGATGAGCTCGATCAGCTCCTTTGACCACGTCCGCTCTTTTAAATCAAAGATTCCCGAGCTGGACCCGCAAGAAGGCTCTGTCACCAGGCTCCCGCTCAACATGTAAAGAACCCAGTCGCTGATCATGTTCACCCGGTCAATACGCTCGTACACATCCGGCATGTGCCCTTTTATCCACCGGAAACGGGCGGGTGATATTATATTGAGCCAATCGCCTCCGGTCCTGTACACAGGTTCACCAAGGCCTTCTGCCACCATTTCTTCAACTTCTCTGGTCGCCCGGGCATCCGTGTTCGTGCACGCCCAGATAACTTTTTGTTTTTTGTCATAAAGAACTATGCCTTCCCGCAGACTTGTCGCCGTCACCCCCGAAATTTCATCAGGTTTCACGCCTGATTTGACAATAACTTCCCTGATGCACTTTACAAGCAGTCCCCGGGTTGCCCCGGTGTCAAAGTCCTGAGATCCCGGATATTCAGGTATGGTGACCGGGAGCCATTCGCGCTGGCAGGTTGCTATCTGATCACCCTCGATGTTGAACAGGATCGCCCTTACGCTGCCGCTCCCCACATCCAGGGTTAAAATGTATTTACTGCCTGACATTTCTTATCCTCAGCCACGATAACCTATTGGCATCAATTATTTACAAAGCAAAATATGCGGTCAATCAGTCAAGGGACCATTTTTCTATCGAACCACATTCTTTCTGCGAGATCATTTGTCGCTAAGGGATCGTTCTTTCGGGTGAACGTATTTCACCGCAATTCCCCAGTTCATACAATATCCCGAGTTGGGGCACCGTATCCAGGTAGTAAAACTCATCTTTATCGTATTTGCCGCTCTGAATGACCCCTATGCCCTTTTTGCGGTACTCCTCAATTGCCGCCGCGCAATCGTCCACCCACTCCTTTATGTGATGAATACCCTCCCCTTTTTCCTCGAGAAAATGAGTGTAGACGCTTTCCCCGCTCAGAGGCTGCATCAGCTCGAACTGGATGTCCCCGACCCACGCGAGCGACAACACCCAGGTAGCATCCGAAGGCTTCCCCATGAACGTACACTCCCGAAGAGCCGGTGGTGCAAAAGTGTAGACAGACCACGGGCCTATGTCCAATATCTCATGATATTTTTTCATGGATTTCTCTATATCTTTCACGACATGAGCGATCTGGATGATCTTTCTGACTCCCGGTGTTTTTTCCATTTTTCCCTCTTTTCGGTTTAGTTTTGAACATCTAAATGAAAAAATTTATTTTATTCTATACTATATGAAATATGTTGTCAACTATCTGTTTCCAGGACTATACCGGAGCTCGTTCGCTTCGGATCAAAAATCATAGATCGTCTCCATAGGAGGTGGCTTCCTTTTGGCAGTGATCCACCATGTCGACAAAGCTCCCGAATACAATTTCTGCGCCTTTTCGCGCCAGCAGATCACGATGGCCGGTTCTCTCCTCTTCACTGACAGCTGCCCTGTCATCCACAAACCCGATGGGTGTAATACCGGCATTGACAGCGGCTGACATATCGTCCGGCATGTCCCCGACATAAAAAACCTCGGTTTTATTTTCAATACCTGCCCAGCCGGACCTTTCCATACAGAGGTTCAGGGTATAAGGATCCGGTTTCCTGAGCTGTTTTTCCCCCCGCTTTTCAGCATCAACGACATCGTCTTCGGTTACAACCGCTGAAAAAATTTCGTCTATTTTAAAATTCCTGAGAGCATGCAGAGCCTCTACCCCGGGCCTGCCTGTTGCTATGGAAAGAACACTGTTTTGGGCGAGCTTGTACAGATGGTCCGCCGATGGAATGAGGGTCTCTCTGTCTATGTATCCCGAGCCGCTGTAAAACAGCGGCCGGGTGCCTGTTATCCCGGTGAACATCCTGCCGCCCAGGTAGAGTTCCTGGAATATTCTTTTCGCGAGGTTGCCCGTGTTGACATCGCCTTGATTAAGGAGAAAAGGAGAATGGGTTTCAATCGACGATTTTGGCTTATAAAATAATTCAGAAACTGTTTTGCCCCCGGGGCGGCCCTTCGCGCCTAAACTTTGAACAAGATCCGATGTGTCGCACGATATTTGAATCTCAGAAACCTTCTTAAAAAGATCGCAGTCGTTCTTTATTTCCCGTAAACCAGTGAAAACTTTTATCAGTTTTTCATTGCCGGCGTGAAAAAGAGAGTGCAGCAGGGTATCAAGGATCGTGTAAGTGAGGTCCCAGTCGTTGTTCAGACCACCGCTTTTTTTGATCGCGGAAACATCCTCGAGGTCGATAAAATCATCCCTGAGGTCCTTTGCGCCGATCACGTGACGCAGGTAGTACACGACGGAAAGTCTGACAACCTCCCTGTACGAACCGGTAACGTCGACAAGGACCCCGTCCATGTCAAATATTATAAGTGATCTTTTTTTCATATCGTAAACTAATTGATTTACCGGCAAAAAATCCCGGTTTTTTTGCTTACACCCTTATATCGATAGACTTTCTTTCCAAATATTCTTTGACCTGCGGTACTGTAAAAGTACCGTAGTGAAATATCGAAGCAGCAAGAACGGCAGACACCCCCCCTGACTCTATGACATCGTAAAGATGCGAAAGCCTGCCGCAGCCGCCGGAAGCAATGACAGGTATGTTCACCATAGATGTCACTTTTTTGAGCAGGTCGATATCATAGCCGTCCTTTGTGCCGTCCCTGTCCATGCTTGTGATCAGCAGCTCGCCGGCACCGAGGTCCTCCGCTTTTTTGCACCACTCGAGGGCGTCAATATCGGTGCGGTCTCTTCCCCCCCGTACATACACAATAAATCCGTTCCCCTCTCTTTTGACGTCAACCGCGACAACAATGCACTGTGTCCCGTAATGGAGCGCGCCGTCCCTGATAAGTGCGGGGTTTTTCACAGCCGCGGTATTTATGGAGACTTTGTCCGCTCCTACCTTGAGGAGCTTTTGCATATCCTCGACTGTCCTTATACCCCCCCCCGACCTCGAGGGGGTAAAAAACATGGCGCGGGAAACCGGTCTGCCTGTTATTGCTTCAGGGGGTGTATCATGTATCGAGGACATAAAAACCTTAAAAGAGCTTGAACAGTACGGTGTTACTGGGATGATATCGGGTAAGGCTATTTATGAAGGCAGGATCTCGGTTGAAGAGGCGTGCCGGGTATTGCAGGGATAAAAGCCCCCGCGGCAGCAAAAACTCAAAATTTAATCAAGTGTCGTAATTATGCTGAAAAAGAGGATAATACCCTGTCTTGACATATCAGGGGGAAGGGTAGTGAAGGGTATCAATTTTGTCGACATACGGGACGCCGGCGACCCTGTTGAGTGGGCAAAAAAGTACAACAGCGACGGGGCGGACGAGCTTGTTTTTCTGGATATTACAGCCACTTCTGATAACAGGGAAAC
>DRHN01000173.1 GCA_011049595.1 Spirochaetota bacterium
AACCGATCATGAATGGGGCCCTCTCAAGCATACCTTCAATTTCATCTTCTGTTATAACTGCTTCAACTTCATCTTTTATTGTATCAAGATCAGTATTCATTCTCAGTTTTTCACCGAACAGCCCCGCAAAGGTCCTAAAATAATCAAGGCTTTCATGAAGATTGATTTTATTATTACAGAAAGCAAGATATAAAAGAAGCCCTCCCGGGCCGGATTTATACCGTTTGCAAAGTTCTTCCTGCAGCATAGACTGGTCTTTGCTGATCTCTTCTCCGGTTTCTATCCATTCTACCTCAAGAGAATTGTCTGATATTATTTCTGCTGTTAGTTCTTTTGTCATTTTAATTCAATTTCAACTTTATTAGCCCGCAGATAAACAATAAATAAACTAAAAACATGCTGACACGAGCTGATTTCAGCTTGCAGGATTTTTCTCAATTACAAGCATCATGTACTTTCGTTCTTCAGAAAACAGCTCGGCATCGAGGTATTTCTCATTATATGTCACATATTTCTTTAGTTTACCAATAATCTCTTCAAGTAAAAAAAATATTCCCGGTTCTTTTGTCCGTAGCCGGCCGATAAAATAATCAACGAGAGGGTACAGCTGATTTTTCATTATCATGTTCATGTACTTTATCAAAGGAAGTATGTTCGGGGTTATGTCCACGCTCGATACGATTCTGAAACCGCTCTCCGTGATCTTTTTTTCAAACTGCTCCCAGTTGTGCCCGCCTCTCAACAAAGGTTTTTTCTTTTTTTTAAAATAGTCCGCAACGATCCAGCGGCCCCCTGGCTTCAGGACACTCTCATAAACAGGTATTCCCCTTTCAAGATTGATGTACTGCATGGACTCGGAGTTTATTATCGTCCCGAAATACCGGCTGTAGCGTTCGCGGTCCATGTTCTCAAATTTGCTGTTTATTACTTCGAGCCCGGGAAGATTTCCCCTGATGTGCTCATACTGAAGGTTGTCCGGGGTGAGCCCGACTGCATTGTAGCCTTTTTCGAGAAGCAGGCTGCTCAACCCCCCCATCCCGCAGCCCACGTCCAGAACAGGGGATTTTTTGTCCTTTATGAGTTTGATGAGCATGTTTGTGTAATTTGTCCCGCCCTCCCTGATATCCGACATGCTGATGTCTTCAGGGTCAATATCCGGGTCCGGAAAGTAGGGATAGTGTAGAAACCCTCCCGGCGCCAGCTGTGAAAGGAGCTGCAGGTCTTTGTCTACAAAGACTGATTTCCTTTTTTTCTTCTGTCTCTGTATTCTGAGCAGCTTAAACAAAGATACAGGGTTTATAAGTTTTTTTACAATTCCCTTTACAAGGTTTTTTACTTCCATGACACAACAACTTCCCGGGCTAATCTTTTTATTAACAATTGGACAAAAGAATAATTTTCATAGGGTGTATTGTCAAGCCCTTTAGTTTTTCATATTTATGTCACATGGCGTAATGGTAATAACACAATGTGACGGATTGTTGATCTTTAAAAATGAAAACTTTATTATCAGAGGTAGAATTTAATAAGGGCCCGGCAACGCAGGAAATGTATATGTAAATGATAAAAATGTGTCACTCGACAATAATCACTCCGCGCATCTGCAGATGGTTTTCTGAACACCAGACGGTGCACATAAAAGCGAAGGTGCCTTTTTTGTCAGGTGTGAACTTTATGATTTTAGCCCCCCCGGCTTTTAATTCATCGATCGAAACGCTAAAATCAGGAATGATAAACCCGTGAGTTACGGTATCGATATTACGGATAAGGATCCTTACTTCCTCCCCCTCTGAAACCCTGATCTTTTTTGGATACCAGTTGCCGTTTTCAGGGGCACGGGCAATGAGCTCAAGGTCATAGACCCTTCCTTTGCGGTAATTTTCATAGGCATAAGCCCCCAGGACAACGCCTGCAGTAGCGGCGATAACAAGGATTATGGCCAAAATTTCGTTTATTTTCATAATTTCCCCTCTACTCTTCTCACCTCAAAAACAGAAATAAAAACCCGAGGACTACAATAGTCAAAAATATAAAAATAGGCACCCAGCCCCTCTTCGCCTGTTTTTCATCCGGAAATGTTCTCTTCGATATCTTGTAGCCGTAATCCAGGGAAAAAGCGTAGATAATCAATAAAACTACCCCCTGAATATACCCGATTGCCCCTGTCAGCACCGGTGTCCAGGGTATGTTCGCAGTGCCGAACAGGTTCCATCCCCACCCCAGGGGATCCGAGATAACGTGTATCAGATAGCTCCCGTTTGGCAGGATTATCCCTACGCTGAAGGCGATCCAGACTCCCAATCCCATCGGCACAAGTGTGTAGGCAAAATTAACAAATACTTTTTTTAAAGGAATTTCTTTGTTGCCGCTGAATACTTTGGAAAGAAAAGAGAACCCGAGAAAAATACCCGGCATAACGGCGAGACTGAAAACAGTGTGAATGGCTATAAAGCCCAGCCAACCGCTCAAGGTCGCCCCGCGCACCATATCTTTGATAAAACCCCAGGGGCCCTGAAAAGCAAGATAAAAAAGTATGGAAATACCCAGCATTATAAATGCTTTATATGCTTCATCCAGACCTTTTGGCTCCCTTTTTGTATCCACCAGCAAATCCACCCCGGGCGGACGCAGAAAGAAGCCCATGTTATCATAGGGGCAGCTTTTAAAGCACTCAAGACACATCCCGCAGTAGGTGTTCTTCTTAAAATCAAAAGGGGTCAGGAGCCATGGGCAGCCGTAGCCCTTCTCGTTACCCACAAAGCAGGTCTTGGGTCTGTGCCTGGCGCATATCTTCTCGTCCTTTCTCCTTATTTCCGCTGCCGCGAATTGGGAGTACAGCCCCTGAAACCCGGAAACAGGGCAGACGTATAGACAAAATGTTCTCTTAGGGAAGAGCGTCCCCATGACAGTCGCGATCGCAATAATACCCCCTAACAGCACAAAAGTGATGAGCGGTTTAACGGTAAAAAATCCTGAAAAAAAGGTGGTAACGAGAAAGAAAATGTTCATTACCCACATGTTCTTCAGACGTTTCGGCCATTTCAGGTTAAGCCCCTCGAGTTTACCCTGCCTCACCTCATAGAGCCTTCTTCTTTGAAACCAGTCGCCGAATATGGGGAAGGGGCACATGAGGCACCAGGCCCTGGACATCCCCGGGACAAGGACCAGCATAAGCATAACCCACCAGAGTATCCACACGAACATTATCCCGAAATTGTAATTCCCGGCCGAATAACCGCCCACAATTCCCGCAAGCAGGATCAGCACGAACATCCCGAGATTGACAATCATCAAAATCAGTGGAAACCACCGTGATTTGAAAAGTTTTCTTACAAGTTTGAATTTAGTAATTTCAAACCGTTTGTCTAAATCGATAATGCCAAATAACTTATCTCCGCTCATATCTCAACTCTTCCTTTTTTTAATTAATGTTACCGTTAGACTGCCCATCGCTAAAACGAGAACAACCGCAGCAAACCCAAAAAATGTGGAGTTCGGCCTTACAACTAAAAACCCTACCATATAAGGATGAAACTCCCCGCAGGTTACCGAGCACCGGAAAGAGAACCTTCCGGTCTTGTCCGCGGTGAATGATATTACCCCGTCCTGGCCGGGATGCGCCCTGGTTTCGATACCGTAGCCGTCAAGATAAAAGCCATGAGTCACATCCTCGCTCAAAAGCCGTATTGTGATTTCATCCCCTTTATTAATCTTTATCGTGCTAGGGTTATAAGAAAATTTGCCGGCCTTTATCTCAATAAGCTGCTGCCCGGCGAAGACCGGGATAGAAGTAAAAAACAGAATGAATAAAAAGGCCAATCTTATTATCTTATTTTTCATCGTTATTCCTTCTCATTAAGAATTGTAATAATTTCTTCCCTTTCACTTAAGCTACTCTATAACGAGATCAACCCAGTCGGTTATTGACTTCCTCCCCCCCCTGTCTCCCTTTGAACCGTCCCACACGGCGAAGGCGGCTACCCTTTCCTTAAGGTTAAACCCGGCATCCACTTCCGGGTCCGGTGCCTCCAGCGCTCGTCTGAATACAACTTTCCAAACTCCATTTTCATAAACGCCCCTTCCTTCCACATTTTGAACAGGTTTGGGAGTTACGGTCCCGACATCCGCGGCAACAAGGTCGCTTACCGCTGAATTAGATTGTATTCTTGATACAACAAATAACTCCTCCTCTTCAAAAGGATAATAAAAATCTGTGTAGGTTTTGGGGAATCCCGTTTCGTTCAGCCAGAATTCGCTGTCCCGGCTTGCTTTCCAGTGCCAGATATTCGCCCTGCCTAAAAAACCCATCATAAGGCTCGACGGCCGGATTTCTTCGTTAAGAGGAAACATGAGCGCGCCGGCATCGGAAAATTTATTTATATCGATAAACCTGTCCTCAGTATCATCCTCCCACTCGATGTAAAAATAGATGTTTTCTTTGCTGTGAAATGCTTTGGTCTTGACCGTGAGCACAACTTCATTTTTCCGGGGTTTCGGCCTTGGTAGGATCATCACCTGGTATAAAAGCTCAATTTCCTGGGAAGACCTCGTATCCCAGAAGGAGAGATCCAGACCTTCACTTAGTTCTATATCCCTATCAATAAAGGGAACATCCAGAAAGGATTTTACTGCCTCTTCAACCTCCACAGGCACACCTCTTTTATTCCTGAAGCCGAAATAGACTGCCACCGAAAAGGAGGTTATAGTAATTACAATTATCAAAGCTATAAAGAGCTTTTTCATATCAATGACCCTGTTTTTTTAAAAGTTTTTTAGTAACCTTTTCTCATCCGCCAGAAAGCCGAGCATCTGTGAAGCTACTTCAAAATAAATACCGTCATTTTCTACAGCGATGACTTTTTCCGCTACTGCCTTCGCTCCCGGGTACAGGTACTCGTTAAAAAATTTGCTCTGGGTACTGGCGCACATCGAAGCTTTTTCACGGAAATCCTCAAGTTTGTTCTCCAGGGCGTATATTCTTTTAAAGATTAAAAAATGCATAAACTCGAACTCTATTGAAAGAGAATCGGGTCTGTCCTCATGAGGTTCAAGACCGAAAGCCTTGTAAAAACCCATTATATCCGAAAGGCAGTTCATTTTCTGGAATTCGCCTTTTGCGGTATACTCAAGCGTATAAAGCCAGATGTCGCTTTTTCGAAAAAGTTTGTCGTATTCCTCGATCACCTTGCCCCGTTCATCTTTCAAACCTGGAAAATAACTGAAAAAATTTTCACCCGGATAGGCAAGGGCCGATGAATAGATCTTGTATTTCAGCAGCCGTTCTTTATCAAGTGACACTGAACCTGTAGACATCTCTTTCTCCGTCATAACTTTTTCTGATTATAATCGGCTCCTTTATAGGAACGCTGATTATTTCATCTCCTTTTTCATCGTACCCGAATGCAAACCCGCTATCCAGGTCTCCCTTGACGCTGAAACTGTGGATTATTTTATCCGTACACCCCATCAAAATAAGGGCCGCTATAATTTTCTTATCCTCGTAGGCTTTTCGGTACATCTGAACCGCTGCTTTTGCCCCGGGCCCGAAAAGCATTTTGTTAAACGCATCAGGGACATTGATGGGCGGTATGTAGTAAACATTCGGCTCGAGCCCGAACTGCGGGTACAGGGGGAGCGCGATCTTTTTTATGTGCACAAGATAATCGATAGGGTTCTCCTCCCGCGGGTTTGTCCAGACGCTTTTATATCCAAACAGCCTGGTCTTTCCGATGCAGTTCACCACGCATTCTGTCTGCACACCATTTTCAATTGCAGGGTAGCAGGATATACATTTTTCCGATTTTCCGGTATAAGCGCGAAAAAAAGATTTCTTGTAGGGACATCCGCGAACACACTCCTGATACCCCCGGCACCTGCCCTGGTCTATCAGCACTATTCCGTCTTCCTCACGCTTGTAAATAGCTTTTCTTGGACAGGCCGCAAGACACGCCGGATAGGTGCAGTGGTTGCATATCCTCTGAAGATAAAACATCCAGGGCTGGTGGGGCATTTTGAGGTACTGGCCCTGCGATACAGGTTCGCTAGACTCATCCTCGCCCAGATTCGGGTAGAGGTAATCATCATGATCGGGTATATACCCGAGGATCTCTTCACCATGGGGAAGTGACTCAAAAATCGTTTTTCCCGCGTATTTTTCCCCATCCCACTTCTGCGAGCCGAGCATTTCCAATATCCTGACGTCGTATCCGAGGGGGTAATAGCCCCATGGTTTTGTTTCAACGCTGTTCCACCACATGTACTCCTGCCCCTTGCCGGATGTCCAGGCATTCTTGCAGGCCATGGTACAGGTCTGGCAGGCGATGCATTTGTTGGTGTCAAATACCCACGCAACCTGTTTTTTGGGCCTCGTCTCCTGATACTTGTAGGTCATCTTTCTCTTTATTTGCCAGTTATATACTTTTTGGCTCACGTTATAAATCCTCCCTTTAAAAACCTCTTTATGGTATCGGTTTCATATGTCGGCCTGAACCCCAGCTTTGCGGGACGCCAGAGCTTATCGCCTTCAATCCCACCATTCTCGGCTTTGGTCAATTTTACAAAGCTTTCCTTGGGCGCACCCGTTGGGCAGTGCACGTCGGCAGCAAACCCCGTTTTTATGAGCGGACCGATGGTGTTTTTCCTCACCAGGCTGTCGGTCATCCATGTCGGCTTGAGCCAGCTTCTTGTGCAGCTCTGATGGGACCCGAATCTGTACATTGCCTGGTAACCTGTCCTCGGGTTCCTGGCAAGACCGTCCGGGTTATTAAGGTGGCCCTCGACCGAACCGAAGGTTGAGCCGTACATATGGAACCAGCTCCTGCTCACGGTCCTTGGAATACCCCAGTAGTACCTTGCCCTGAGCATCAATCTTGAAACTTTATAATCAAAGCTTTCTTTGTCCTTTTTTCCATAATACGGCCTGTCCTCCGGATCGGCATCCACCCAGATATAATCTCCGTCCTCGATGCCACGCTCAGCCGCATCCTCGGGATTTATATCAATGTAGCCCTCCCCCACCCACGGCTTGCGCTTGTCCTTCCTGTAGGGGTCCCCGAACGGCCCGAACCACATCGCGATAAGATCCGTGTCCACCGGCATGGTGTGGGCGGCGTGCCGATATTTGGGCGTTATGTACACGTGGGAGTAGCCAAGCTTTTTCAACGGGTGAGAGGATTTTAACACTTCTTCAGGTGTTTTCATGACGTTTCTCACCTGTCTCTGCTCAGAAGACAGCTCGTTTTCCGTGATCCCGTAGTCACGCGGCATTTTTGGCTTTATTGCAGCGTGAGATTTGGCGACGATAACGTTAGGTTCGTAAACAGTGGCGTCAACTGGCTCCCTGTGCACCGGCAGGTTCTCGCCGTACTCAATGAATTCATCCTCTTCACGGTAGAATTCCAGCCTGCCGGACTTTGTGTACCACTTTTTACTCTCGGTAGTCTGCTCCCACCCCACTGTCTTCGGGTAGGTCCTGCTCATTAGAAGCGCGGGTATGCCTTTCTTGGCGTTTTCTTCGAGGTTATTTACATCGTACCCCTTTGTCATCGATGAGTGGTCAAATATTCTTTGCAAATAAACATCGACCTTCTCCTCGGCTACAAATTTCCAGTAATCTTTGAACCTTTTGTCTTTTAAAAGTTCAGCCAAAGCGTTCGATACTCCCGCAAAAACCTCAATATCCCCCCTCGTGTCATGCAGTCTCTTCAAAGGCGAGCGGGGAAAGATCGATAGAAAAGGATTTGTCACGGACGCTGTGGCATCGGGAAATTTGTGCTCGGCCCAGGAATCCACCCCGAACACTATATCCGCGTATTCGCATGACGCGGTCCACCACCATTCGCTGCACGTGATCATCTCTATCTTTGGAAGAACATTTTTCACCACGTTGTAATGGCCCTTGACATTGCCCAGTATTGAATTCGAGTTGCAGAACATCAAGGATTTTGTCGGGGTCGGGATATGTGTGCTGCCCGTAAAAAGTTTATTTCCGACCCTCAGCGGTTTGTCTTCGTGGTTGTAGTAGTGGGCTGACTCGAATTTAAAAAACCCTTTGACCCGTGCCGACTTGTCTTCGTTGAGCTCGATATCGAAGGGGTTTTCATTTATGTACTGGCCTATACCATCAAAATATGCAGCACGATAATTCCCGGCGTAGCTTCCGATATTACCGCCGTGGACCCCTATATTCCTCGTGAGAGCGCAAACAAGGAATATGGCCCGGTCTTTTAGATCGTTGTTAAAAAAGTGATTGGGCCCCATGCCGACGGCTATAAGAGTTTTCCCCTTATTTTCCGCGATCTGGTGTGCCACATTTACAACTGCTTCCTCGGGCGCCCAGGTTATCTTTGCCACGTTACCCGGGGAAAAATTGTTTTCTATATATTCGTAAATAAGGCTGAATACGGTTCTTACTTTTACTTTTTTACCGCCGATACTTAATTCGAACTCGCCATTGATCCTGGGCTCGATCCCCTTTTCGAGAAAATATTTTCCCACATCATCCCTGTTCACGCCGGCGAGTTTATCGGTATTCTCATCCCAAACAACAAAACTGCCCCATTCTTTGAGCATCTCCTCGGATATGTACTGCTTGTCCCCCGCTTTTACCGGCTCCGGAGGTTTTTGACCCTTTTTTAATGCCACTACATCCCTCAATGTCTCCGGTGGCTTAAAACCGTCAATTATTTCATCTGCGCGAAGGAGTTTCAATGTATCCATCCTGACCAGCAGCGGCAGATCGGTAAAACTTTTGACATAATCCTTGTCGTACAGCTCCTCTTTCATTATCACCCCTGCCACTCCCAGGGCATACGCAGTGTCCGTTCCCGGACGGAGTATAACAGCCTCATCGGATTTGGACGCCACGGAAGAGTACTCGACCGTTATCGAAATTACCTTCGCACCTTTGCTTCTCGCTTCGGTCAGCCAGTGAGAGTCCGGCATCTTGGTCGAGATCCAGTTCATCCCCCAGGGGATTATCAGACCCGCGTTTTCCGCGTCCACCAGGTCAAAATCGACTGTCTGCTGGCCCGTGACCATAGGGTGGCCCGGCGGCAGATCAGTGTGAAAAGAATAGTTGTCCCACCCTCTTCCTCCCAGGGCATCTTTTTCGTCGACCCCTCTGACATGGGTGTCGAGCAATGCCATGGAATTCGCCAAGCGGTACATACCAAAAACCCTGGTTGCTCCCAGAAGAGGCATGCCTCCGCGGAATTTTAACACCTGTGTTCCCGCGCCTTTTGTCATTTCGACCATGCTGGGATCATACCCCTGGGCGCTTAAAAACCTCTGTCCTTTACCCCCGGCATAGGTATTGGCGATATTTACCAGGCCTTTGGCCGCGTACATAAATGCCTCATCCCAGGATACCCTGACAAAGTTTTCTTTTCCCCTCTGGAAATATTTCTGAGGGGGCCTTCCGTTCGGGTCCCTGGGAAATCCGGCTTCAACCCATTTCTTGAAACCTTCCCGCATCATGGGGTACTTGACCCTCCGCGGTCCATAGACTCTTCTGTTTAAAACAAGCCCCTTGTTGCATAGCCTTGGCTCCCATCGGGATGATGCCTGGTTGCCGTAAACATCTTTTGCCTTTCCGTAACCGTAGCTTGGTCCGATCCTGGTTATCACTTCGTTCTTGACATACGCTTTAAGAAGGCAATTGTGGGTATCGTTCGGCGCACACAGGAAATGGAATGTATAATCATGCTTGAACTGGCTTCTGTAAATCTTCTCCCAGTTCCTTTCCGGATAAAAGTCCAGAGGATTATCGATCCGGGTCAGAAATTTTAATTCAGATAGAAGGGGCTTGCTGATCATCATCCCCCCGAGCGATGCCAGGGAAATCTTTAAAAACTGCCTTCTGGTTACCTCCATTTTAACCTCCTGAGGTCATAATAATCGGTAGTTGAAGAATTTCAGCTGTTCCGGCTGTTACTGCTGTGCTTATTCATTTTGTATGTTTCTTATGCACGCTTAGCTGATTGACAATTTTAACTAATCATTTTAAATCCGGCAATTGTGGTTGCTTTTTAATAAAATCCAGCTTGGGCCCGATCCCCTTGCTTAGCTTTTCTAAACTGTTGTCTTTCAGCATCCTGACAATGTTTTTTTTTGTTTCTTTCCAGTCTTCATGAACAGGGCAGGGGCTTTCATCACTGCACCCGGGAAAACCTAAAACACAACTATCAAGAAAAGCCGACCCGTCGATCACTTTTATAATATCATAGAGCGAAAAATCCTTTGGTGATCTTTTCAGAAAGAACCCGCCGCTTTTACCTTTCTGAGACGCAACGATATTGTGGCGGACAAGTATTTGTAGTATTTTTCCAAGAAAATGCTGCGGTATGGTCAGGGCTTTTGAAATATCCCTCTGCAAAACAGGAGTGTCGTTCGTTTTTGATGCCAGATAGATCACAGCTTGAAGAGCGTATTCACAGCTTCGACTTAAAAAAACGGACATGACTATTCTCTTTTCATATAATCAGGTCTTTTTGTCTTATTTAGTTATATAAAAAAACTGTCAAAAAAAAATCTATTCTAATCGATCTTTTTGACAGAGCCGTACTATATTCTTAACTGTGTGACCATTAGCGCATCCAATTCAGCAGGTAAAACATTACAAAAAGTTGTTAAGTCTTGGTGATTTTAAAATAATAATAGTAATATTATAAGGTATATAATATTTGTCAAGTGCTTATTTAATTTTTTTTCAAAAAACTTGATAAGAATGGGATTAGTTGCATTAATTATTAACCGATAATGATGAAGACCGCTGATTCATGGGAATGTAGGACTTTTTAAATGACACGTTTTTGTATGCGGGTCGTATTATTCTTCCTCCGCTTACTAATTCTTCGATACGGTGCGCGCACCATCCGGAAACCCTGGCAATCGCAAAAATAGGTGTAAAAAGCTCGATCGGAATATTTAAAAGAGAATACAAAAAACCGGAATAAAAGTCCACATTCGGGCTCAATTCTTTTTCAAGGCCCCTTACCTCCGCAAAGGTTTCAGGTGTTAATTTCTCAATCATATCGAGAAGTTGAAATTCCTCCTCTCTTCCTTTCTCTCTTGACAATTGTTTTACTTTCTCTTTCAGAATGACTGCACGGGGGTCTGAAAGTGTATATACCGCATGCCCGATACCGTATATTAATCCTGAATTGTCAAAGGCTTCTTTTTTCAGGATTTTTATGAGATAGTTTTTCAGTTCTTTTTCACTGGACCAGTCCTTGACATTTGCTTTGATATTTTCCACCATCTGAGTAACTTTAATATTAGCCCCACCGTGTTTCGGCCCCCTCAGAGAACCGACACCAGCAGCTATTGCTGAATATGTATCGGTATCGGTTGAGGACACCACATGGATTGAAAATGTAGAATTATTCCCACCCCCGTGTTCCGCATGAAGAACGAGTGCGAGATCCAGCACTTCAGCTTCAAGAGCCGAATATTTCATGTCGGGCCTTATCATGCTGAGAAAGTTCTCAGAGGTACCTATTCCCTTTTGCGGATTATGGATAAAAAGGCTCTTTTTGTCATGGTAATGCACCTTGGCCTGATACCCGTATGCTGTCATTGTGGGAAAACGGGCAATAAGTTCAATACTCTGTCTTATGATATTGGAAATAGAGATATCGTCAGGATTGGGGTCATACGAATAAGATACGAGAACGCTGCGTGCCAGCTTATTCATTATGTCTGTACTCGGGGCTTTCAGGATCATGTTTTCCGTAAAGCCATCCGGCAGGTCCCTATTCTCATCGAGAAGGCCTGAAAATTGATCAAGCGTCTGTTTATCCGGTAATTCACCGAAAAGCAGCAGGTAGCACACTTCCTCATACCCGTAACGCTTTTCTTTCTGAAAGCCTTCCACTATGTCATTTATATCAATACCTCTGTATAAGAGTCTCCCTTCTACAGGGATTTTTTCTTTTTCATCTATTATATACCCGTGGACATCGCCAATTTCGGTCAATCCAACCAGCACACCGGTGTTGTCGACATTCCGCAAACCACGTTTAACGTCATACCTGCTGTATAAATCAAGTTCTATTTTATTTTTTTCAAATGCTGTTTCTGAAATATTTTTTATAAACTCATCCATTATTAACGACATTTAGTTTCCCTGGTTTGATGGTTGTTATTTTTATAACTTGAAACTTACTAAAATGAAAGGTATAAAACAATTATAAAAAAAATAATTTTCGTCCCTGTATCGATATCTGAGTTTGGAAACCGATGGAGATTTGACCAATCGGGTAATGATAAAAACATCAGATGAGCCGAAAGATTTGGGAGATGATTTCAATCATATAGCAGTAAAGCTAAAGACATTTCAAGTTGCTTGTTTATATTTTCTTAAACGGGGATCCTCTTCAATCGCCATGCCACTTGATCTGCTAAGGTAATAGCACAATAAATTTATCTATTTTTAGCTTTTTTTATGCCTCCTCTCGTAAAACAATGAAAATCAGAAAGAGTATGACCCCACCAGTTATCAATAAAACACCTATGCCGGCATAAATCAAAAAGGATACGGGGTGGAACCAAAATAAGGTTATTAACTCAACAATCATTCCGCTAATCAGCAACAGGGCTGCAATTTTAAACAATTTTGATAATTTTTCATGGAAAATCATTCCTTTTCCCCCTTTCTCCACAGTTTGAGATCAGCCAGTTCTTCAATATTATGCGTTAAGGAATGGCAATCAAGACAGGATGTTTCATCTTCAATTAACTCATCCAGCATATCGGCGTGCATCATGTTTTCTTCATATGATCTTGCACCATCATGGCAATAGAGACATCCCCGGTTTTCGTATGGTTCGTAAAGTTCGATCTTGTCCGGTATATTTCCTAAATAGTATACGTATACGTGTTTGAGTCCCTCGAGTTTGCTCTTTAGGCCGCCGAACATGGTGTAGGATGTATGGCAGGTATAGCATGCATTTTCCTGGGGTACCCGGTTGTTTTGAAAATGAGCTGCGGGCAGATAGTCACTATCGTCAATATTGAGACTCTTTCCATAAGGCTCCATTGCATGACAGGAAAGACAGAACTCATTGCTCTTTGATTTTTCATAATGTGCAAACACGCCTCCTGCCAAAAGCATTACAGGCAGAAGAAATAACACGATAAAAGCCAGTATTTTTCCTCCCACTCCCCGGGTAAGAGAATTTTTAAACATCAGCAGCAATACTAATCCGATAGTCACCAGGATGAAAGCAATTAAAAGTTTTACCATAAAACCCATAATATTCTCCAATTATAGATTATATTTTAAAAAAAATAATTTATAGGGCTATAATTATGTTATTATATGTATTAGTAACCAAAGCAATCGTCAAGCTTTTCATTATCAATTTGAGGTATAACACCCCTCTGCAGGGTGTAACAATGAATTATGGATCCGGTAAGTACAACTATACAGCTGTAGGCAAAAATGTCAGACGGAGTAATAAAAGTTTTTTCTGTGGTTCTCCGCACAGACAGGGGTCTGTGTAAAGGCACTGGACTGTGAGTGAAAGGAAAAAAACCTCTCAGCCAGCGCATTGCGGTCACATTATTTGTTCAAGCAGCCCATCAATTTGTTCCCTGTCGAACTCAATGAACTGCTTTGTGAGCATGGCGATCTGTCTATAAAAATCCTCCCGGGATTCTTCGATCACTTTTCCGCAGAACCCGGGGACCCATTTATATATATGCTCGTCCATAAATCTTTTTTGAATTTCAAGGCAGAGACGCACCGTTTTCCTGTCTTTCCCGATGCGGACTTTCTTTTCATGGTCAACCAGCTTTTTCATGAACTCGAACTCTACACCGATGTGATCGGGCAGACCAGTCCAGTTTTCGGTGTAATTCAAGCCCAGTGTCTCAATAAAATTTTTTACCTCGCTGGTACTTTTACCCCAGTGCGCACCGCCAGCCTCACGCCACACAGACTCATATGGCGAAATATGGCGCCCCGGGCCGAGAAACAAGCGGGTGTATTCGACACTCAGTTCTTCAATGATATCTCTTTTATTTCCGCTGCTTGCCGGCTTGCCAAGGTCTACCCCGAGGTCTTTTAAGGCCGCATCCTGTTTGCCGAGTATATCCAGCAGCACCGCGTCCGGTTCTCGCTGATAAACCAGGGCGAGGAAACCGTAAATATTGCCCCTTTCCTCTGCCAGAGCGGCGATTGGGTTTCTTTCTTCTGTCATCGATATGCCTGACATCAAACCTTCTCGACAGTTACAACCGTGTCATTCATTCGCCATTGACCGCTGATAGGATCCGGACTGTTGGGAATTATCCAGTTGGGGTGCATGCCATATTCATCCCACCATTTATGTGCCAGATCGGGATCGTACTTCTTATCCAGGGCGAACTCTGATGACGCTTTCCCTGACGCGTACCTGCCGTATTCCCAGTGCCCGCAATGAAAGGATATGCCTATCAGCCCGGGGACAACCCCCTCGGTAAACTTAACTTTCGTAATGATCTCGCCGGTCGGGGACTTGATCTTGACTTCATTCCCGTCGCCTAACCCAAGCTCGGCCGCGGTTTGAGGATTTATCAGTGCGGGATTGTCATGATATATCTCCGTTAACCATTTGCAGTTCTGCGTACGCGAGTGGGTCTGAACACTCACCTTGAATGACGCGAGGACCACCTCGTTGGCCTTCTTTTTTTCGTATTCAGGCACAGCCATCCATGTCGGCATAGGATCAAAACCCTTCTTCTTTAACAGCTCGGAATAGACCTCAATCTTGCCGGATTTGTTTACTTTGTCCGGCTTAAATCCCGCATAAACCGTATCACCTACCCTCTGGCCCACATATCCCTTGTAAGCATTTTTTGTATCGGTATATCCTTTGGACGCTGCTTCTTCTTTGCTCCTGGCACTTGACTTTTTCCAGTTCCAGTAGGTACCGGTCTTTTTGTCCGGCAGAATATCTTCACCTGTGTATTTTCCGGGATCCAGCACTTTCATGTAACCCTTGTATTTCGGTTTGGCACCAGGGTCGTGATACACTCCGTGCTTCATAATATTATCGAAGTTGACTTGACTCTTTTCACAGGACTGCCTGACATAATCCAGGGACGAATCGTAGGGCATACTGAAACCCAGCCGTTTCGCTATATCAATACATACATCCTGGAACTGCCTTGTCTCGCCAAGAGGCTTTACGACAGGCTGACGGATGTAGAACTCGGGTATCATTTCATAGGAGACCATATCGTCCCATGACATTCTTTCAAGATACGTAACATCCGGAAGAATAAGGTCTGCCAGGGCCGTTGATTCACTCATGCTTACATCAGCGGAAACGACAAATGGTACCAGGTTCTCGTCACTGAGAATATCGATGTTTTCCTGACACTCTCCGTTGACATAAACGGGGTTATAGCAGTGGATCAAATATATATCCGGCCTTCCGTAGCTACCGTCTTTTATCATTTTCAGTACCTGATGATTGACATGGTGGTTCGGATACGCGACATCCCCAGGGAACCCATCGAGTATCTTCAATTTTTTCGATTTGGGGCCTTTGACTTTAGGAACTTTCCATTTCGCCCCTATACCATGATTTGTTCCGCCTTCAACATCTATATAACCGCATATGGCATCGAGCGTCTTGTTGGCGCGCTCAACTTCCACACCGTTGTAATGGGCGATTGCACCTCTGTATGAAACGCAGGTCCCGGGTTTAGCTTTTGCGTAGCCGATCGCAAGAGACTTGATTTTTTCGGCAGGGACATGGCTGATACCTTCAGCCCATTTGGGTGTATACTGCACGAGATGGTTTTTCAGCTGATCCACTGTCACAGTCGTCCAATTTTCGATAAAATCACGGTCAAAGAGACCTTCACTCATGATCACATTGCACATCGCGAGAATAACCGCAAGGTCTGTGCCCGGACTGATGGGGATCCACTCGGTGGATTTCGCGGCTGTGTTTGATAAACGGATATCAAAAGTGTACATCTTGACCCCGTTTTGCAGCGCGTTTGTCGCCCTCTGGTTCATCTGCGTGTGCGAGGTATGGGCTTCAAACAAGTTGCAGCCGAAATTGAGGATCATGTTGGTTTTTTCTATATCATTGACATCATAGTGCTTCCCCCATATAAGTTCCTGGGCTACCCATTTCCCGCCTTCACATATCGATGTGTGGTTTCCGACAGTCCCGGTACCGTAAAGAGCAAGGAAATCCTTGACTATTTTGCTGTCAGAACCTTTCAGACGCCCGTAGTGAAACATGAAATTTTCCGGGCGGCCCTCATCCAGCAGGGTTTTAAGACCCTTTACCTTGTGGCCCGCGATATCGCCGCCGTTTA
>DRHN01000174.1 GCA_011049595.1 Spirochaetota bacterium
CCCATATTCCGTTCTCAAGGTACTCAAACTTATCCCTAAGCCGCCTCTTTTCCCGGCTGTTCAGGGTGAGTATATAGTCTTTTAATGTATTATTGAGAAGAAGGATATAACTATTTTCTATCATAGTTTATAATTATATAAAAATATTTATACAAAGTCGAATCTATTTTTTATTCCTGCAGATGCAGCCTCGTGAGTTTGTTCACCCGGCCCATTACTGCCACGATCTCCCCATGTATTCAATAATGTTGACGGGGCCAAAAAAATGGGGTATAATAAGAGTGTTGATCGAAGAAGATTCATTGGACTTTGACACTCCGCGGGATTTTTCCGCATTCCGGAAACACAAGCGGGGTTGAGTTAGATGTATTGCTTTTAGGAAGCGGTTCCGAATGCGTTGAGTAATCCACCCAGTTTTCCGCACTTTTGACCTGTGTTACCGTCCGGGCGTTGGAGGGCTTGGACCCATCCCAAGCTGCAGCTTCAACAAAATCTAATTATTACTCAAGAGGAGCAGAGCTAAAAAACGCTACGGTTCCTACATCTAAAAATGACGAACAAAAAGCACTCGCTCTTTAAAAACCATAACGGTTAGGAATTATTTTGGAAAAAAAAATAAACGAGAATATAAGAAATATTGCCATTATAGCCCATGTAGATCACGGTAAAACAACATTGGTAGATGCTATGTTTAAGCAAAGCGGTGTTTTCAGGGAGGGGCAGGCAGTCGATGAGAGAATAATGGACACGATGGACCTGGAAAAAGAGCGGGGCATCACCATTGCCGCAAAGAATTGTGCGATCCAATGGAATGAGAAAAAGATAAATATTATCGATACGCCGGGCCACGCGGATTTCGGAGGTGAAGTGGAAAGGGCCATTTCGATGGCTGACGGGGCCATTCTCCTGGTTGATGCTTCAGAAGGGCCTCTTCCTCAAACCCGGTTTGTCTTAAAAAAAGCACTTGAAGCAGGGCTCACTTTAATCGTGGTCGTTAATAAGATCGATCGGCCGGATGCCAGGAGCATGGAAGTGGTCGATGAGATTTATGATCTCCTGATCGACCTGGACGCCTCCGATGAGCAGCTCGACTTTCCCCTTCTATACGCGATCGGGCGGGATGGGATCGTGAGAAAAACCCTGGAAGATAAAAGCAGTGATCTAAAGATTCTTATGAACACAATAATCAATGAGATCCCTCCACCGGAGGCAGATATAGACATTCCTTTTCAAATGCTGGTTTCTGACCTCAGCTATTCTGATTACCTCGGGAGGCTGGCCATTGGGAAAATTTACAGCGGGCTTGTTAAAACAAACGATAATCTTATCTGCATAAAAGAAGACAATGTAAGAGTACCTCTAAAGATCTCCAAAATACAGGTCTATCACGGTCTTTCTGTGGTTGATACATCAGAAGCAAAAGCCGGCGACATCATCATCCTCGCTGGTATCGAAAACGTTCATATCGGAGACACGATCTGTGCAAAGGAATGCCCGGCAGCTCTAAAACGGATAACAGTTGACGAGCCAACCGTTTCGGTGAAGTTCGTCCAGAACACCGCCCCCTTTGCAGGGCAGGAGGGTAAATTTGTTCAATCCAGCAAGATATACGAACGTTTGTTGAAAGAGACCCTGCTGAATGTATCGATAAGAGTGAAAGAGCCGGAAAACAATGAAGGTTTTATAGTTGAAGGTCGCGGTGAGTTTCAGATCGTCATCCTGATAGAGACAATGCGCCGGGAAGGTTTTGAGTTCTGTGTTGGGCGGCCGGAGGTTATTTATCATTTTAAAGATGGTAAAAAGCTGGAACCCATCGAACATCTTTTTGTTGATTGCGAGAAATCTTTTATGGGTATAGTAACAGAAAAACTGTCCCGGCGGAAGGGACTAATGCTAAATATGGTCAACCATGAAACAGGAAGGATCAGGATGGAGTTCAGTGTACCATCAAGAGCTTTAATAGGGTACCGGGACGAATTTCTGACAGATACAAAAGGGACAGGTATCTTAAACTCCTACCTTTCAGGTTATGAGAAATACCGGGGGGATTTTCAAGAGCGTTTTACCGGGTCACTTGTATCGGACCGTCAGGGCACGGCCGTACCATACGCGTTATTCAATCTTGAGCCCCGGGGCAACCTTTTTATCATGCCCGGGGACCCTGTTTATGAAGGTATGATCGTCGGTGAACACAACAGGGAAAACGATCTGAATGTAAACCCCTGCAAAACAAAGAAACTTTCGAACATACGGGCAGCCGGTAAAGATGATGCGGTAGTTCTATCTCCGATAATCCCTTTAACCCTTGAAAAGGCTGTTCAGTTTATCCGGGGCAATGAGCTTATGGAAGTTACACCGAGTTCCATACGCCTCCGTAAGGCCGAACTGTCAGCACAAAAAAGGAAAACAATCGATAGAGGGAAATAAATGTAACTTCTTTTTAACCCCATCAAAAACGTGGTTAAATTCAGCTCTGGCGTTATTCTAAAGCAACGCGTATGTCCTTTCTAAATAGTCCGACCTTAATAAGGAGATTTATAAACGTGAAAAAATTCCGTGAGTTTGCCAGGGTATTCTTAAAGCGGAGAATCCTTCGAAAAAAAGCCCATATTCCTGCGTGCATATAAACTTCCCGATATGCTATGGTAAGTTCTTTTTCCAGCTGTTCCGCGGTCATGCCGAGCGGTTTATATACACAGTGCAAGCCGTCATATAAATCCCAATTTGTATTAATTATCCTCCCTTCCTTCTTTAGCTGATTATACAGTCTAGTGCCGGGAAAAGGCGTGAGAATTGAAATCTGCAAAAGATCAAAGGGGAACTTTTTCATGAACTCAATACTCTGTTTGATATATTTCGGCTCATCATATTTATCTCCGGACCCTATCATCAAATACCACTGCTGATACAATTTGGCATCCTTCATTTTTTCTGCCGCACCCAGAGCCTGCTTTAATGTTATACCTTTACATAAAGAATCTATTATTTCCTGGACACCGCTTTCAATGCCCAATGAAAGCCCTTTGCAGCCAGCTTCCTTCATCAGTTTCAGGAGTTCGGGATCTCTGTTTATTGAATCAATCCTGCTGTTCGGATACCAATTAAATTTAAAGCCCCTCTCAATAATGCCCCTGCAAAGCTCCTTTGCCCATTTTGTGTCGACAGTAAGGGACTCATCTCCAAACTGTACTGTCACTTTATTTTTTCTTATGTCCTTAATTCCTTCCAATTCATCAAGTATGTTCTCAACATTTCTCTTGCGCCAGACTCCACCATATAAGTTGGCGGCAGAGCAAAAGGTACATTTAAAGGGGCAGCCCCTGCTTGAGAGCATGTATATCCCGGGGAAATCATAATGTTTAACAGAGTCGCGGTCAGGGTGGGGGAGCTTATTGATATCTTTTACCATGGCTATCGAATTTTTGTTATATATCCGTTTTCCTCTTTTGAAGCAGACACCCTCTATCAATTCATGGGGTTTATCTTTCATGAGATTCTTTAGTAATTTCGGAAACACCTCTTCACCTTCACCCCGTACGGCATAGTCAACACACGATTCATTGAGTGTCTCCTCGACCGTGAATGTTACGTGGTGCCCCCCAATAACGGTGATTATCGATTTATCATATGCTTTAACAGTTTTAAGTATCGCTATAGCGGTATTGTAAGTTGATGTTACACACGTTATACCAATAATATCGGGATGAAATACATCAAGGTATTTTTTCACTCCTTCATTGTCAGTTAGCGCAACCTGCACTTCGAAACCGTTCTCTTTAAGTGATGAAACCAGATAGAGAAGACCTAAACCAACATTATCCCATTTGCTGAACTTGTTATAAGAAGTCTTTTTCCCCCTCGGAGCTATTAACAAAACTTTCATGAAAATGTTCCTTTCGTATCATAAGATACAGTCTCTTGGGGCCAGGTCAATCTAATTGTAATATTTCCACATTTTGGTGATCGAATATATGAGTTATCCCTAATGTGGACAAGCCATATTCTTGATTTTTAGAATTTTCTTGCCCAAAAAACAAGAAAATTGGTATTTTGGTGCCAACTCGAAACGTAGAGATTGTAAGTTTATTTTTTTATTTTACAAAAATTGTAATTAGTGTTAAAATCATTGCCAGGTGAGCGGTTTAGATCGAGTTCAAATACCGGGAATGGTTATTGCCCCAGGGCGTTAGGACTTGTTCGTAAAGAAGATCAAGAATGCGGCTTGCCCGCATCAGGGAGTAAAACATTGTCTCAAATGCTTCTATGTTCAGGAACCTCATGGGCCGCCATTCTGGAGAGGAAGAGAGAATGGCTTGATGAGACACCGGGCAAAACTATTTTTATTATGCCCCCGGAGTTTAGTGCGGATGCGGTACGTGAAACCTTCAAAGATTCCCTGTCTGATTTCAGCTTCTATACCAATGAAGAGTTCATTCAACATTTTCTGCGGCAGCCTGCGGGGAAAGGACGCGATCAACACGCGCTTCTTTCCAAACAGGCTGTAGATTATTTGCTCGCTGCCATCATCAGCGACACGCCGGCAGAGCCCGCGCCGGACGGCGGCTACTCGACCCCTTCACGTTACCTGAACATAGAGACACAGCGGCACGGATATGTCAGGGCATTGGGTGAGTTCATCTATGATTTCAGGAGAACTCACCATGAGGAGCTTTTACCCACGCTTACTGCCTTCAGTAACGGGGAGCTGTCAGCAAGGGACAGGGACCTGATTGATATTCATGATGAGTACGAGAACTTAATCGATGGAAGGGGGCTCTTTGATTACCGGCGCGGTGTTCTTTATCTTTTACAAAATCAGGATGAGGAAGTATCACCGGCGATACAGAAGGAAATGGAAGATTCCACCCTCATCCTGATGGGATTCAGTTACCTGGGAAGCCTTGATTATAAGCTGCTGCGATGGGCGGTTGGCCGCTTCAAGCGGAGTATTGTCCTTACCTGCAGGAATCCAAAGGCGCCCCAGATAACCTTTAGGGTTCAGAACGCCCTTGAAGGGCTCCTCAAAGAGCTGAAAACCTCTATGAATGAAGAAGTGGAGGAGAAAACCCTTGCATGTAAAGCCGGGCCGTCTCTCATGCCTCTGGCCGAGCTCAGCTTTAATGATGGAATAATAAATCGTCTGCCTGCGGATTTTGCGCCCAGGGTACAAATAACTCGAGCCAACACCAGGTATCATGAAGTAAACCTCATAGCCAGAACCATCAGAAAGCTAAATGAAGAAAAAGTTCCCTGGAGCAATATACGGGCCGTATTTCCGGGCTCTGAGGTATACACCGCACTTGTTCTGGAGATTTTCCCCCGTTACAAAATACCGTACCGGCTTTCAAAAGGGATTCCTCTTAAGTTCTTTCCTTTAGCGGGGACAATTCAGAATCTGATCAGCCAGGCAATCAATCCATATCCATTTCCTCTGAGGGAAGAAATATTCTCTTCGCCCTATGTCTCATTCTCCTGCGAGGTCAATGCCGAAAAGCTGAATGGTTTCCGAAACAGTATTGGAGAGGAGATCCCGGTTAACATGGATATGATCGGCACATTTCTACCGCAACCGCGCAAAGTCTGTCTTGACTTTTCCCGCATTCTGGAATTACAGTTAATAGCATCCCAGGCCGTGAAAACAGCGGAGAAACTTCTACCGGTTCAACGCGTTCTCCGGTATATAAAAGAGCGTTATGCGGAAAAACCCTCCATTCAGAATCAAGAAATACTCAAGACCCTTGAAAATTATTATGTCCTTTCCATGGCAGAAAAATCTCTGTACCTCTGGCGGTTTGAAATGACCCCGGAAGCTTTCTGCCGGGCAGTTCGTAAACTCTTCAAACGGTTTCAAATCGAGGAGAACGCAGCCCAAGCCAGGCTAAAAGCTAATGAAATTTCCAGCCACGTTTTGGACCAGGATAAACGTATTCTGCAAACCATCTACCAGCTTCTGGAAAAACTGCAGGCCTACTTTCTTCTCCTATCATCGACGCGGGAGCAAAAATTTCCCCTGCTTGAGCTTATTCGGGCTTTTTCCGGGTTTATGTCCGACCCGGAGCTTTCCGTACCGCTGCCTGACACAGAAGGGATCGCCATATCCTCGGCCGCTGACACACCGGCCCTTTTCCGGCCTTTCACCATTATCGGCGGGCTCATTGACGGTGAGTTCCCGGCCAGGGAGCCTTTCAATTTTCTGAAGCCTAAAAGAAACGGACAAACTCTGCGGGGTAATTTTTCTCTGATCGATAAGGAACGCCAGAATCTGTATCAGATTATCTCCTGTACAACGAACGGGCTTTTCATTTTCTTTCCCGCTTCCGATGGCGGTAAGAAACTTATGGTTTCACCCTTCGTGGCGGAAATCGAAAAATGTCTTCCGGAAAGAAAAAAAACCTCAAAAAATGAGGCCCTCTATACCTTCCGGGAAAAACTCATCTTTGCCACCCGTAACATTGACCGTGCCCACGACAGGGCCTTACCTGTGCTCAAAGAGCTGGAACGTATTTCTGCCGATCGTTATCAGCAGATAGTTAAAGTATTTCGATGTGATGGACTTCGGGCCGGCCTTAAAGGCTTCAGCCGCTTTGACGGAATATTTCAATCCCCGGCTGGCCCGAATCTAATCCGGGAAGAGATGGGCGGTTATTTTGTTTATAACGCTGAAAAACTGGAACGCTATGCAGGCTGCCCGCTGCGCTATTTGTTCGATGATCTGATGTGTCTCAGGCCTGATTATCTCATTGACTATCATCCCGATAAAACAGAGCGGGGGCAGCTGATCAGAAGGATCCTGATCGACTACAGTGAAGGTGCGGCTCCATCCGGCAAGGATGATCAAGGCCGCCCAGGCCTGGATGAAGCCGTCCATCCCGGAATGGTTTCGGGTGCTGCCGAAATCCTGTATAAAATCACGGAGCAGGCACTATCAAAGCCTCTTAAAGAGAAGGATGACCTCTTCAGCAGAAGGTTTAAGCACGGGCTTTTAACGGGTCTTAAAAGTTCTGACAGCTCTACCCGAAAACGCCCGGGCCTGCTCGTCTCATTCCTGGAGTATGATAGAGACGGGCCGGATCTTCTGGATCCCTATCTGGCTAAACTGTCTTACGGAAAGCGGGAAGAGTTCAAGGTGGCGGGTGTCCCACTGAACATCGATATCGAGCGTGTGGATATCACATCGGATTCCAGGTATCTGATTGTATACAGCTTCAGCATCTGCGATCACGGCTATGTGCAGGGCATTCGCAAGGGATTACGTTTCAAGCTCCCCTTAGAGGTCCTGGCATTAAGAGCTTACGTAGAAAAGAACAACCTGAACAAAACCGTAGGCGGAGCGGGAACTTATCTGGTAAAGAACCCGCGAAATATAAAAAGGGGCGGCTACTTTGCCTTAAAAGAGCTGCAGGCGACGCGGACATCGAAGGTCAGTGACAGCAAACCCCTGTTCTCCGGGCAGCGCCGGTACGGCTTCCTTCCGGAACCGGTGTTTGAAAAGGAATTAGAGAATACGGCTTCCCGTGTCAGACAGATCACCGGGCTGATTCACAGGGGCCGATTCAATCCCCCTTTGTGCGCTGTTAAGGACCAAACTTGCCTGAACTGCCGGTTCTTGAGGATCTGCCGCAAAGATCAGCTTCGGCTGGATAAATTATATACTCTGGTGGATGGTGATGAAGTGTACAAGCCGCTGCGGAGGATGGAGTAATTCACATGTTTTCACCCACACTGTTCCAGCATCTTGCAACAGATACGGCGCGGAATATGGTCGTAAAGGCCGGCGCCGGCACCGGGAAGACAGCCGTGCTGACTCGCAGGATAATCAAAATCCTGCGCGAAGAAGAGCTTCCTCTCGACCGCCTGATGGTTGTAACCTTTACCGACAAAGCGGCGGTGGAAATGAAAGAGCGTATCTATTCCGCGATTGAGGGTGAGATCGAAAAGAACGCGGATACACATTTTAAAAAGCTGAAGGACAATTTTCTTGAGAACAGGATCAGTACCTTCCACGCTTTTTGCGCGAATCTGCTGCGGGAATACCCCATCGAGGCGGAGATCGATCCCTATTTCCGGGTCATGGATGAAGTGGACAAGGTCTTCTTCCTGCGCCGGGTAATCACTCGAACCATTAATGAGCTGGCTGAAGTCGGGAAAAACCCTGAACTTTCAGTTTTAAGTACCGAGTGGTCGAAATCCGCCATCGCCAACGCAATCTATTCTCTCATTCAAAAGCGGGAAGACGCAGGGCCCTGGATGCGGGATTTCACCCATCTCACCTGGCAGGATTTTAAAAAGAGGCTGCCGGCGTATCAGAAGTGCGTACTGCGTGAAATCTGCTACAAGCTGGCAAGGTCACAGGTATTACCCAGGGCGGTACAGCTTCTTGACCAGGCACAGCCCGACCCGCCGGATGATGATTCTTCATTGAGCGAGCGCAGAAGAGACCTTCTTCGCCTTGTTCCCCATTTACAATCTTTGCTCCTGACGGCGGAGCATGAGGATTTCAATCCTTCGCCGGTTAAACAATATCGGGACCTGTTGCTCGACTCCTGTAATCTACGAGGATCTCAGGCAGCAGTTTGGACAAGTGCACCCGAGGCCCTCAATATGTTGAGAGAGGGGATCATGATGATCCGCTTGAGCCTGGAGAATCTGAAGCTCGAGGATTTTGATATTAACTGGGCTGTGGAAGAAGAAGCCTTTTCCATCTGCAAGGCCCTGGCCCGAGTGGCAGCTCTGTGTCTGGGCAATTATCATGAAGAAAAGAAAAAAGAGAATTACCTGGATTTCCAGGACCTTCAAATCAAGGTGTTGACTCTTCTGCAGTCGGCGAAACACAATCACATTATTGAAGAGCTGCGGAATAAATACCTTTATCTCATGGTAGATGAGTTCCAGGACACTAATGACCTTCAATGGAAAATCATTAAAACGATTGCTTCGGAGGGGCAGGGAGGGCTCGGGCTCGCCGGCGACAGGCTGTTTATTGTAGGGGATGAAAAACAGGCTATCTATTCCTTTCGCGGCGGAGACGTGAGCCTGTTTGCGAGGGTAAAAAGAGAACTTCTGGAGGCAAACCAGAAACAGGGGACACATAAGGCTTCCTTTTGCCTTTCACACCCGCAAGGGGACGGAAAGGACTACAGCAGTGAATACGCCCTTGAGCTGCCTGAAGACCGGCAAGTTCGCGCGGGTGAAATCGTCTTCAGCGACAATTTTCGTTCGGCAGCCCGGCTTATTACCTTTTTTAATTTGTTTTTTCAGCAGCTGCTGACCCAGGAGATCTATGAAGATTATGAAGCCCGTCCACAGCGGCTTATCTGTTCGGGAAACACCCGCAGGGGAAGCGTGGAGCTCCTTCTGGTTGATCTCACGGAAGATAAAGCGGATGAAGCGCTGAGGATGAACAATGGGCTTTCCGGACTTGAAGAGATTGACGTATACGCAAAAGAGGCTCACCTGATTGCCGCTAAGATCAAGGAAGTGCTGCTGGAGGATGATCCGCTTTACGAGAACGTCCGTCTTAAGGCATCCGGGGGAAAGCCGGCAATCGCGATCCTGCTGAACAGGAGGACCAAATTAAAGATCTACGAAGAAGCCCTGCGGCGCGAGAGTATTGATTTTATCGTCGTTCGCGGTCGTGGTTTTTATCAACGCCAGGAGATAATTGACCTGGGAAATCTTTTTGGGCTTCTGACCGATATGAGTAACTCCCTCTATCTGGCGGGCTTTTTACGCTCCCCGTCCGGCCACGTGTCTGACGAGGGGCTCTATCTGCTTTCGGGCCGGCCGCGGGGTGAAAGTTTATGGGACAAGCTCTGCCTGCTCTTTGAAGATACCCGGCCTGCCGCCCGGGATAAGGAGACGGAAGGTTTGTTTTCTGAAGATGACTTTTCCTCCTTGAAACGGGCCCATGAATCACTTCTTCGCTGGCATTACTTTAGCCGCCGCATGGTGCTGGTTGATTTTATTCACCTCGTTCTTGATGAAGGAGGATACTATGCCAGCCTGGCCCGCGGAACACGCGGAGAGCAGGCAATCTCCAATATCGAAAAGCTGCTTGACAGGGCCAGAGAAGCGACATTGAATGAGATGGAGGATTTCCTGACTTTCGTTCAGTGGCTGAACAACCGCATTGACTACATAGAAGAAGAAGGCGAAGCAGACGTCGATATCTTACTGGGCGGAGCCGTACAGCTCATGACCGTGCACCAGTCAAAGGGTTTGGAGTTTCCTTTGGTTTTTGTGCCTGATCTGAACGCGAATTTTAATTTTGGTGAACGCGAGTCTCTTCGCATGGACAAAATCACTGAATCTTTGATTGTTGATGATAATTCACTCCTGCGGGAGATGAGATTTGAGATTGGTGTCGATGCCCCCGACCCTGATAAAAATTTCGAACCTGTTCCTACACTTATAAAAAAAATCATTGGAAAGTGCAACAGGGAAAAGGTCCTGGCCGAAAGAAAAAGGCTGTTTTATGTCGCCGCCACGAGGGCCATGGACCACCTGGTTCTTGTCGGGCAGCTCAAGGGCCGGGGTCTTCATGCTGTTCAGGAAGAAAGAGCTCAAGGATTCAACCAATTAAGGAGCTGGATGGATTGGCTCAGCAAAATATTGAAATTGACCGAATCGCTTTGGGACCCGCGGGGTTCGATCACGCTTGGTGACGAGGATAGCGAACATATCGAGATACCCTATCGTATATTCGATGAGGAAACGAGTATGCTGAGCTTCACCGAAGAGCTCCGGACCGATTTCGGGCTGTTTGGGTAGGTAGAGCTTTTATATCAAGTCTATAGTTCCAGTGCTCGATAATGAAACAATTTGTTTAAAAATAAAACAAAGAATGAATTATTTAAAGTTCTAATTTTAAAAGGAGTGAAACCGTTTATTGTCTCTGATGATATTTTCAAGTGTTTAAAGATAGCAGCTTTATAATTTATGATACAATAAGTATTTAAACACTTAATTTTTACCTTGAATAAATTAAATAAAACCTCCACTAAACCACCGGTACTCCATTGCAAATGTTTTTTTCATTTTATTGGCATAAATGTTGGCGAATAATATAAAAGAAATCTACAATAATTTACTTGAGTGTGCAGCCTGTTTGATCTTCATCATCGACCCGTTAACATGCTTTTTCTCTCGCGTCAATAAGAGTGTTGAAAACGGTATGGAAGAAAAAAATTATGCGCAGGATTCAAAGAGAAGTATCAATGGGATTTACAAAGGAAACTTTTCCGGCCGGGACCCATATGTGTTTGATTTATAGCGATGACCTGGAGCGCCGGAAACTGATTTCAAAGTTTCTGGAATGTGGTCTTAAAGCGGGAGAAATGATTGCCTATTTTGTGGATACCATGACCTCGGAAGACGCGGAAAACTGGCTTGTGAGCATGAACGTGGATATCCCTCACGGCAGCAAAGCCGGGCAGCTAAGTATCAAGGCTGCGGAGAGCACCTATTGTCCAAACGGAAGGTTTGTCCCGGAAGATATGCTTGACACTCTTCGCTGCTTTTACCGCCAGACCATAAAAGAGGGATATCCTGGAGCTCGCGTCAGCGGTGAAATGACGTGGGCTTTGAAGGGCATTCCCGGTTCGGAGCGCCTTATGGAGTACGAGGCCCGGGTAAACGACGTGCTTGTTACGCATCCGGTTACCGCCATATGTCAGTACGACGCTAACCGTTTTGACGGTGCGACGATTTTCGATGTCCTGAGAGTTCATCCCATGATGATTGTAAGCTGGCGGGACGGGACGGTATTCACATTCTTCCTCTGGAAACATCCGATAAACTTTACGGATTTTTACAAATTAGAGTCGACAATATCGATGAATTTGCTTCATACGAGCCGTTCCTGAAGAATTATGCCAATCCGGTCGCGGTCAACTTTGAAAACCGTTGGCAGAGGGAACGAATGGAAGCATCAAAACAGGAGCTGGAGATTATCTTTGATTCTATAACTGCAATGATATTTTATAAGGACAAGGGAAATCGATTCATTAGAGTAAACAATGCCCTTGCTGATGCAACTGGTAAATCTAAAAAAGAAATAGAGGGGAAAACAGCTTTTGAGGTTTTTCCTGAACAGGCAGAGGATTATTGGGAAGATGATAAGGAAGTTATTTCATCGGGAAAACCGAAAAGAAACATAATCGAGTCGTTTGAAACTGCCGGAGGTTTAGCATGGGTTCGTACGGATAAGGTCCCTTACAGGGATACAAATGGCCGTATAGTCGGCATAATCGGATTTTCTGAAGATATCACAGAGCGCAAGCGTATAGAGGAGATTTTAAAAAAAAGACAATCGGAAATTGAAGAGCTTAATGTCCATTTAGAACACCGAGTTCAGGATGAGCTGGCTGCGAGCCGCAACAAAGATCACATTTTGATCCAGCAATCCCGTCTGGCGGCACTGGGAGAAATGATAGGTCATATAGCTCACCAGTGGAGACAGCCTTTGAATATTTTAAATCTTATATTGATAAACATCAAAGATGCTTATGACTATCAGGAATTGGATGAGTCATATCTTGATAAATCAGTTACAAAAGGCAAACAACTTATTACAAAAATGTCAACTACCATTGATGACTTCAGAAACTTTTTTCTGCCCAACAAAGAAAAAGAAGAATTTTCACTGACCGAAATTGTCGAAAATACCCTGTCATTGGTGGAAGGTAGTATTAAATATCACCATATTCTCGTCAAAACGGAAATAAACGACGATATGTATATTTTAGGATTTGCCAGTGAGTTTTCTCAAGTCATACTGAATTTATTAAATAACGCGAAAGATGCCGTTATCGGGAACAATGTAGAAAAAAGGAAGATATCTATAAAGAGATACAGAGACAGTTGACCCGATTTCTGAAAAGGCGGTTAGGTGTCTTCTATACCGCTGACAACGGAAATGATGGAATAGCGGCCTTTAAAAAATACCGGCCGGATGTTGTGATTACGGATATCCGGATGCCCGTTATGGGAGGCCTGGAAATGGCAAAGGCCATAAAAGCAATTGATAAAAATGCCCCTATCATTGTAACAACAGCTCATAATGAAACAGATTTTTTACTTAGAGCAATTGAAACAGGGATTGATAAATACGTGCTCAAACCCATTGATCCTGACGTTCTTATTGAGGCCATATATAAAAGTGCGGCGGTCCTTCTGCAGCATATATAGTTACCTGTAATAAAATTCCTGAAATAGATAAATATATTTTTTCTTTTACAGACATAACAAGGACTGAAAGCGAAAGAACCTCCTATAAGGTTCAAGCAATGACTGATTCTCTAACAGGGTTGTACAATCGATTAAAATTCGATCATTCACTAAGCGAAGAAATTGAAAGAACCAAAAGATATAAAACATCTCTTTCATTAATAATGTTTGATATCGATCATTTTAAACGTTTCAATGATTCTTATGGACACCAGAAAGGGGATGATGTCCTCAGGGAGCTCGCAAAAGAGAGACTTTTCTACATTTTTTCTTAATTTTTCAGCCAGGATCCCGGCAGCTTCTATGTTTATTTCCGGAGCGACTATTCCAAACTCTTCGCCACCCAACCTGCCCAACACATCGTGCTGCCGTATGTTGTTACCTACCACTTTTGCGAGCTCCCTGAGGACATCATCCCCTTTCTGGTGTCCATAAGAATCATTGACACGTTTAAAATGATCGATATCAAACATTATTAATGAAAGAGATGTTTTATATCTTTTGGTTCTTTCAATTTCTTCGCTTAGTGA
>DRHN01000175.1 GCA_011049595.1 Spirochaetota bacterium
CAGAGTATACGCAGGGAACGACGGCAGGAAGGATACGTATTCTCATTTTCAGGCAGGGGATACGGGCATGGTGTAGGTTTGAGTCAGCTCGGGGCAAAAGAAATGGCTGAACGTGGGTTTCGTTTCAAAGACATTATCGCTTTTTATTACAGAGGAACTACCCTGGGGGGCTATAATTGACCCGGCTGATCGATTTAACTGCCTCATGCATTCATAAATATATAATTGCCCGCAAATAATATTTAGCTTTTGCCGATATTTCCGGCAGAACCGGTCTAGACAATCAAGCCTGGAGTTGTCACCAACAATTGGTAAGGATTATTCCCCGGGAAACATTAAATAGTCGCATAGGAACGGCTCGATAAAGTGAATTTTTCAATAAAAGATTTTCAAATAAATATACCCGAAAAGCTGATCGCACAGTACCCTCCTCCAGAGCGGGGCCAGTCCCGGCTTCTTTCGTTTGACCTGAGTAAAGATACGTTAACGGATGATTGTTTCGGAAATATTACAAGCTATATCAACCCGAATGATTGTATCATATTCAATGACGCGAAAGTAATAAACGCGAGACTGTACGGGACCAAACGTAAAACAGGCGCCCGTATAGAGATCCTTTTAATAAAACCCTCGGGTGACCTGGAGTGGCGCTGCCTGCTGAGACCCGCCAGGAGAATCAGGCCTGGTACTTTGATTGAGGTAAACAGATATTTGAGCCTGGAAGTTACGGGTGATCTGGGTGAGGGTATGTATAAAATAAGGTTTTCAAAACCGGTTGGATATGAGGAACTTGAAAATATCGGTGAAATACCTCTTCCCAAGTACATAAAACGTAAACCTGTCAGAGAAATAGACAACGTTATGTACCAGACTATATTCGCTGATAAATACGGAGCTGTAGCTTCCCCAACCGCGGGTTTACATTTTAACGAGGAAACTGTTGAAAAGATAAAAAAAAAGGGTGCTGTTCTTGTTCCTGTTACACTTTATGTTGACTGGGGGACATTCAAGCCTGTAAGAGAGGATGATTACAGGGAACACAGGATCCACAGGGAAGTCTATGAAATATCCGAGGAATCGGCAATAGAGATCAACAGATGTGTTAACGAAGGACGCAGGATCCTTTGCGTAGGAACAACCAGCGTAAGAACAGTTGAGGCAGCGTCAGATAGGAATCGCAAAATTAAAAGCGGAAAAGGGGAAACAGACCTGTACATATACCCGGGATACACATTCAAGATGGTTGACGGCATGATTACCAACTTTCACATGCCTGATTCAACACTTATATTACTGGTTGCGGCGTTCTGCGGAAAAGAAAAAATTGAAAGAGTTTACAGCCACGCAGTGTCCCGGAAGTACAGATTCTTCAGTTACGGCGATGCCATGTTTATTTTTAAATCCTCAGGATAATATATATACTGGAAATTAAATCTAAAAAAAGAGAGTCTTTTCATGCTGGGTTTCTCTGTCATAAAAAATGATAAAAGCTCAAATGCCCGGGCCGGGTTGCTCGAGATAAGAGGGCGGGAGATAGAAACTCCTGTTTTTATGCCCGTGGGTACTTACGCGGCTGTAAAAACAGTTTCCCCAATGGAACTGAAAGATCTCGGTGCAGAAATTATTCTGAGCAATGCATATCATCTGTTTTTAAGACCCGGCACAAGGGTAATAGAGAAATCAGGAGGTATCCACAGGTTTACGGGGTGGGACAGAGGCTTCCTTACTGATTCAGGCGGGTTTCAGATATTCAGCTTATCCTCGCTTCGAAAAATAGACCGTAAAGGCATATCTTTCAGCTCCCATATTGACGGTGCAAAACATTTCCTGTCACCCGAGGATGTGATCGACGCTGAAAATAAAATTGGAGCTGACATAATAATGCCTCTGGACATATGTACTGAAATACCTGCGTCCTATGAGAAATCAAAGGAGGCAGCTGATATCACGATTGAATGGGCCCGGAGGTCAAAGAATGAGTGGGAAAGAACAAATTCCGCTGCCGCTCTGTTCGGTATTGTGCAGGGAAATCAATATCAGGACCTCAGAGAGTCGTGTGCATTAAAGATAATGGATATGGGATTCCCTGGTTATGCTATCGGGGGTCTTTCGGTGGGTGAGGAAAAAGAGACCATGTATAATATACTGGGTATTTTGTCTGATATACTGCCCCGGGAAAAACCCAGGTATCTCATGGGAGTGGGGGCCCCTGAAGACATCCTTGAAGCCGTTCTGAACGGTACTGATATGTTCGACTCTGTTTTACCTACAAGAAACGCTCGAAACGGAACGGTGTTTATTCCGGGAGGCAAGCTTGTATTAAAAAACAGTGCCAACAGGGAAGACTTCGGCCCTATTCAGGAAGATTGTGTGTGCTATACATGCCGGAATTTTACAAGGGCTTATCTGCGGCATCTGTTGAAAACAAGAGAGATACTTGGATACAGGCTCTCTTCAATACACAATCTTCATTACATAATCAATTTTGTCGCAAAGCTCAGAAATTCGATAAAAGAAGGCAAAGTTGAAAAGTTTAAGAACAAATTTTACAAAGGAGAATTATAGACCGGTTATTAAATTTAGATTATTCTTTTACTTTTTCACGCCTCACGACGAGATTGTGCTTAAATATATAACACAGGATTAATCGCTCATGCATTACTGAATGGATACAGGATTTTATACACTGAAAAATATGAAAAAGTAGAACTATTTATAAGTCATGAAGAAGTTCGGTTGGTTTTTATATGCCCTGTACCGGCTTACTTTTATTCGGTAAAAGATTACAACCTCTTTAACCTCATTAATTCAAAAGTCCCCGTAATATTTGCAAATGGAAAAAATTTTGGTAATCCTATCATGGATGCGTTTCAAGACCATATGGTTGGGACATTGCAATTAAATGAAAACTTACATGAAATCGACAACTCAATAAAAAGTATTTTCAATAAGGATCAGAAACAGGCAGCAATCAATATCAATAACCTTTTAACTTTAAGGAAAGAAAAAGATATCATTTATTTAGAGCTAAAAAGAAATAACGATGATAATTCAAAAAGAAATCAGGATAGAATTAAAAGAGCAATTGCATTCATGGAAAAACATTATGATGAAGAGATTTCCCTCCTCCAGATAGCACAGTCTGCTTTTCTGAGCCCCTGCCACTTTTGCCGGCTTTTTAAAAAACAGGTAGGTACTACCTGCAGTAAATACTTATCAATTCTGAGAATAAATAAGGCCAGAGAATTGCTGAGAGAAAAGGAATTGTCTGTAACTGAAATCTGTTTCAAGGTAGGATTTAACGACCTTACGCATTTCGAACGTGTTTTTAAGGGGCTGGAGGGTACGACACCTTCCGTTTATAGACGCTCTGCTTGATTAATATAAAAAAATAATAAAAAGATGGAGGAACTAATGGGCAAATGAATAGAAAATTTCAGGGATCCATTTATAAATGCCGGCGACCCATCGCGCGACTATACACTCCTTATACCCTGGTGGTCACTCAGTGGACGCAGTTATATTTATATCACAGGAATTGCCAAAAAATATAGAAATATTCCGGAAATCGAGCTGACTGATATATCTCAACTGTCCGATTTTCCACCAGGCTGAAAATTAAGCGGGCATTGTATAATGACAAATCATCAGTAAAATAATATTATATACGAAGATTGGATAATAATATAAAGGAGAAATGTTCATGCAGCATGTACTTTTTTATACAATACTGGGGATCTTCCTTGCAACAGCTGCCGTAACACTGTTAGGAATCACAAAAAAAATTGATATTCATCGTGAGTACCTTAAACCCCTATTCAGTGCCCTCATACTGGAACTTGTTGCTGCTATAATATTGTTGTTCGGTAAGACAGACTTTTTCGGCCCGTCGGTTAAAGATTTCAGAGAATCTTTACCTGAAAGATTTCAGTCTGTCGAAATTGAAGAAGCATTTGTTCAAATTCGATCTGAACTAAAACAATATCCTGAATTAAGCAAACAAGTAATCCAATTGGAAACCCAAAAAGAAACTATTAATTTAGATCTAACAGCAAGAAAAGCAGAATTATTCGCATTGGAAAAAAATTTTCTTGTCAAAATGGCACGCCTTAATGATGAGATTGGGAATTACGGGACATCGATAAATTTCTTATATAACCCAGGGGATGAAAAGAGGGCGCTCGCCATGGAAGTTCAAGAGGCACTATCAGAACTGGGATACTATAATGGAGAAATCGACGGGGATCCCAATCGGACACATGCGGCGCTTGTTAATTATCAGGAGATGAAAGGTTTTGAAGTAACCGGATTTTTCAGCAATGCAACAGTTGTGGCAATGATTATGGACCATCTGGGAACCTGACACAAAATCGAGCTTTTTTTTGATATTCAGATCAGATATCACATTATTATTTTGGAGACATACTGGTTAAAAGTATTCTTAGCGACCTTCCGATTCCTTTTCAGATGAAGCTGGTAGGTGTGAATATTCTCCAGAGTGAGCTGGTAAGGGGATATCATGAAGTATTTAACAAACTGCCTGATCCAGCTAAGATATGCCTATCGTGTTTTCTCACTTAATCCCAATACTGTTCACTTAAGAAGCTCAATATAGTATTTGACAGTTTTTTGAGTGGAGCGGTCAGTTACAGTAGATCGAATTGGCCACTTGCTCATTTTGCGTTTAACACCTCCTGGATTGCGTCTACCTCTACTTGAAACCACACGATCCTCCAATATTTCGTCAAGAACCACGTCATTGAGCATTTCCTTCTCCGTAGGGGGAAAAAGCGGCGAATGTCGCCACTTTCCGACGAATGATACGTACCGCATGGACAAATGATAATCGGTCTGGATCTTCGTTAGCCTTCATTGCCGCTTCATGCATGAGTTTGCGTGTTACAAAGTGCACGCCATCAGAAAGCCGTAGAACTCCTGACAGACCAGATCCGGCCGCTTGCTGCGTAATACAGTTCCCGATCCACGCAAATGTGTTTTGAGTTCATCCAACGCAGTCTCAATCTCCCAACGTTCGTGATAGAGAGCAGCTAGCTCCTTTGCCGGAGCCTCCTTGTAGGTGCAAATAGTCG